>JALSSQ010000140.1 GCA_026984165.1 Sulfurovum sp. | reverse complement strand
TTGTTTGAGATTTTATAGTTTTATCTCTCTCATCTATCATTTTTGTTTGAGATTCTATAGTTTTATCTCTTTCATCTATCATTTTTGTTTGAGATTTTATAGTTTTATCTCTTTCATCTATCATTTTTGTTTGAGATTTTATAGTTTTATCTCTCTCATCTATTATTTTTGTTTGAGATTTTATAGTTTTATCTCTTTCATCTATCATTTTTGTTTGAGATTTTATAGTTTTATCTCTTTCATCTATCATTTGCATATGATCATTTAATTTTATAGTATTTAATTCATTTTCAGCTTTGTATTGATAAATTTTTATTCTATCATTAATATTTTGCTTCACAAGTTTTAGATAGTTGTCGTTACCTTTTGGGAATAATACTCCTAGTCCCCAACTATGTTTAAATTCAAAATAATTTTTATGTTCTAATTTAATTTCTTCCCAAAATTTATGAGATCCATATCCTGTATAATTAGCTATGTCATGAAATAATACGATACCATTTTTTTTTAATTTAGGTAAATAATTGAAAAAATCTGATTTTGTAGCATCATAAGTGTGTAAACCATCTATATGTAAAATATCAATTGAGTTATCATCAAATTCTTCTATAGCTTGATCAAAATAAGTTTTTAATAAATAAATATTTTGTTGAGAAAAAAATGTTTTAACAGTTGTTTGTACAATTTGATATACTTCATCACCATATTTACCTGCATGCTCTTCTCCCTCCCAGCTATCAATTCCATAGATTTTAGTATCTAATTTATTATCTTTGATTGCCTGAATAAATGAGAAAAATGAACAACCATAATGAGTTCCAAGTTCAACAATCATATTTGGTTTTAAAAATGAAATTAAATCATAAACAAAGTTTCGATGTCCAGCCCAAGGATTTACTTTTAATTGATCATTTAGCTTATCTGCCTCAAATAAAACATTTTCATGTATAATCATTTTTTCATTCATATCTATACTTCCCTTATTTTGAAATCTTTAATTTTATTGTTAAATAAACAATGAACAATAGTATTCATTTTTAAAGCAGATGTAATTTTTACTATATTATGTGCCCAGCAAAGAATATTATGTGATAACGGATCAGTTCCCTCACCAAAACCTATAGTTAAAAAATAATCACCCTCTTGAATTTCAGGCCAGTCAATAATAAAATCTACAATGTATTTTTTGTTTTTTTCTAGTGAAGGTATGTGTTGGAGAGAAGTAACAGTATTTTCTCCAAAGATACTGTTACCATACTTATCTTTAATAATATACCCTACAATCATATTTGATAAATCTTTTTTTACAGTAATAAGAACTTTTATAGCCATGCGGGAATCAGGATAAATAATTATATTTTTGAGATCAAAAAACTCTTCATGATTAATGGATAACGCAATTTTATCAGCTTCTACCTCTAACGAGCCACCAAGACTTTTTTTCTCAATATCTTGAAATAAGTAAGCTTTACTCTTGTCTTGTGATATATTATTTGAATCATTTTGTTGTATTTTTTTCTTAAATAATTTATTATGTAATGTCTTTTGATATTGTTCAATGACTTTTGATGGCTCTCCTTCAATAAGTTTTATACCATTCTCAATTAGGATTGCTTTATTTGTCATGTTCGCAAGTGTCGCTAAGTCATGTGTAACTATTAATTTAGTAACACTTCGCATATGTTCTTTCATGTAAAGATTACATTTTTGTTGAAAAAAAACATCACCAACACTTAATGCCTCATCAACTATTAAAATATCTGGCTCAACATTAATAGCTACAGAAAATGCTAATCGTGCAAACATACCAGAGCTATAAGTTTTTACAGCTTGAAATATAAAGTCACCAATATCTGCAAATTCAGTTATATTATTTATTTTTTTATCTATTTGCTCCTTATTGAGACCCATGAGTGTACCGTTGAGATATATATTCTCCATACCAGTCATTTCGGGGTTAAATCCTGCCCCTAGTTCAAGTAATGAGGCTATCTTACCATGAACTTCTATGTTCCCTGAAGTAGGAGTGAGTACGCCTGTAATCATCTTTAGTAGTGTTGATTTTCCTGCACCATTTTTTCCGATAATCCCAACAATCTCACCCCTTTTTACTTCAAAACTCACGTCGTTCATAGCATAAAAGTCATGATGATATGACTTGTTAAAAGGGTTAAGTGCTTCTTTTAGTCTGTCATGAGGTTTATCATAAAGATGGTATATCTTTGTTAAATTTTCTACTTTGATAACAATATCTTTTTTCATCATAATACATCCGCAAAGTGTGGTCTAAGTCTTTTGAAGGTTAATCCACCTATGATAAATATGATAACAGTAATAATCCAAAAATATAGTGTCATGGAAATATCTTCCCAAAACCATTTATAGTAAATAAAGCTATTTCTATAACCCTCTATAATATACACTAAAGGGTTGAGTTTGATGAGCCAATGATATTTTACTGGTACGATATGAATTGACCAAAAAATAGGCGTTAACCAAAAAGCAAACTGCAATATCATAGAAACAAATTGTCCCATATCTCTAAAAAAAACAACAAGAGAAGCACTAATCCATGAAAGACCTAATAGTAATATTATTGTTGCAAAAAGATAATAAATACTTTGTAACCAATAAATTGTGGGGCTATAGTGATAATAGAAAAAGATACCTAGCATAAATAAAACAAAAAATAAATGTATTATGAGTGCTGATAGAAGAGGAATAATAGGTAATAGACTAACACGAAATACAATTTTTTTTACTAGAAAACTATTTGTTAATATACTATTCATTCCTGCCATAAGTGCTTCAGCAAAAAAGAACCAAGGAATCATCCCACTTATGAGCCATAAAATAAAAGGAACATTGTCTATTGGTTGAGATTTAAATCCTACTTGAAAAACAAACCAAAAAATAAGTATGGTCATAATAGGTTGTATAAATGCCCATGCTATGCCTAGAGCATTTCCTATATATTTTTGTTTAAAATCATTTTTTGTTAATGACCATAAAAGTTTTTTGTTCTCTATGATAGCTTTGAGAAAGTCAAGCAATTTTATTCCTTTCTTAATTGTTTAAATTTTTCTAATGCATTTTCTATAGCATCATCCATATCAAAATACTGATATTCTGCAAGTCGACCAACTAATATTAAATTGGGTATTGTTTTAGCATAGATTTTATATTGATTATATTGTATTTTATTCTTTTCTGTAAAGATAGGATAGTAGGGTGTATTTTTTCCTTGTATATGCATCTGAGGATATTCTTTTAAAATAGTCGTCTGATTGCTTTGGGATAGATGGATATGTTTAAATTCGGTAATACGAGTAAATGTGTAATCATTTGGATAATTGATTGTGGTTGCATTTTGATATTGTTTTTGATTTAGGGTTTCAAACTCCATATAGGTACTTCTGTAGGAAAGTTTTCCAAATTTAAAATCAAAAAGTTCATCAACTTGTCCTGTATAAATGAGTTTTCCTTCAAATTTTTTATTGAAAAGATAGAATGTATCTTTTTTTAATTTGCATATATCTTTATACTCTGTATTTAGCATGAGTGTAATATTTGGATGGTTTAACATGGTTTTAAAAAGATGCGTATAACCTTTGTTAGGAATTTGTTGATAGGTATCATTAAAATAACGATTATCTCTACCTATAAATACAGGTACACGAGCAGTCACTGATGTATCAAGTTTATCTGGATGTATCCCCCATTGTTTGGCAGTATAATTTCGAAATACTTTATCATAGATATAATCTGCAAGAAATTTTAAATCAGAATCAACTGATTTTTTAAGGGTTAAAATAGGTATTTTACTATTTTTTGAGTAGTGTGCGAGTAATTTGTTAATGAGGGTTTGTGCTTTATGAGTATCAAAAAGTGCTTCAATTGAATTAAAATTAAATGGTATAGGAATATTATCTCCATTGATATGAGCAAGTACCTTATGTTCATATGGTTGCCATTTTGTAAATTGAGAAAGATAATCAATTACTTTTTTGTTATTTGTATGAAAAAGATGAGGTCCGTATTTGTGAATTAATATATTTGCTTCATTTTTTTCATCATAGCAGTTACCACCGATATGCTTTCTGCGTTCTATTACCAATACTTTTTTATTAAGTTGTGTAGCAATACGCTCTGCTAATACAGCACCTGAAAAGCCAGCACCGATAATAAGGTAATCTATACTCATTTTGTTAAAATTTCATAAAAATGATTTGTAGCTTTTACAAATCCATCCACAGAACCACAATCAAAACGTTTTCCTTTGAATTTATATGCGATAACTTTACCTTGCTTTGCTTGTTCTAGGAGTGCATCAGTGATTTGAATTTCACCACCTTTCCCAGGTTTGGTCTTGTGAAGGATGTCGAAGATATCCGGAGTGAGTATATAGCGTCCGATGATTGCCATATTTGTTGGGGCATCTTTTGGGGCAGGTTTTTCTATCATGTCTGTGACTCTGTAGGTGTCAGTAGTGCTGTCTACAAGATTACCTGCTATGATACCATATTTATGGGTATCTTCCATGGGTACTTCTTCTATGGCAACAATGGAACATTGATATTTGTCATATACTTCTATCATTTGTTTAAGTACAGAATCTCCGTCATGGGTACAGAGGTCATCTGCAAGGAGTACAGCAAAAGGTTCGTTACCGATAAGTGTTTCACCTGTGAGAATAGCATGTCCTAAACCTTTCATTTCTATCTGTCTAGTATAAGAGAACGTACAGTTAGTGATAAGTGAACGTATCTCGGTGAGGAGGTTCTCTTTTGAACCACCTTTGATTTGGTGCTCAAGTTCATATGAAATGTCAAAGTGGTCTTCTATAGCACGTTTTCCTCGACCTGTGATAATAGCCATTGTATGGATACCCGCACTAACGGCTTCTTCTACTCCATACTGGATAAGAGGCTTGGTTAAAATAGGTAGCATCTCTTTAGGTGTTGCTTTGGTAGCGGGCAAAAAGCGTGTTCCATAACCTGCTGCTGGGAATAAACATTTTTTAATCATTTTTTTAATTCTCTCCCTCAAATAGTGAGACAATTATATCTAAAGAAACGTTATACGAGCATTACCTAGAGAGGGAAGTTAACTTTTTCTTTAGAATGTGTTTACCTGTTTCCACTCCTGGTTGGTCATAGGTGTTAATATCTATAAGTTCACCAACCAAAGATGTAAGCAGTTCATAATAATACATCAATGCACCCATATTGCTTTCATTTACCTGTGAAATAGTGATACTGTCAAGAGGGATATCTTCTTCCAGTAAAGCTTCTATGACTGACTCACATTGCATATTGATCAGTTTTGAAAAAGGAAGTGTGTTGAGGCTGTCTAAAGATTCTAAATGAGGTAAAGAAATATCAGGAATGACAATTTCGTCTTGGAAATCTTCGATCTTGATAAAAGTGACAGATTTATTGCGTGTGCCTTCCATAATGAGCTGCAAAAATGAGTGTTGGTCTTTAGGACCTATGAGTCCTATGGGAGTAAGCCCTACATGAAAGGCAGAATGATGTTGTCTTTTTCCTAAACTCTCTCCCCAAAGCTGTACATACCATTCGCAAAAATACTTGAGTGTTTCACTATAGGCAAAGATACAGTTGATATTGTATTGCATATGATGTCTTGCATAAAAAACAGCTTTTTTAAGTAAGGTATCTTTCATATACCCTGCACCAAAAAAACTTTTTTTCAATTTATTCGCACCGTCTAGTAAAGCTTGTATATTGATACCTGAAAGGGCAAGGGGAACAAGCCCCACAGTGGAAAGCACAGAAAACCTTCCTCCTACATTTTTGGGTAGGTAGAGTACAGTAGCACCTATCTCCTGTGCATATTTCTCAAGAGGTGAACCTGGGTCTGTAATAAAGGTATATACCTTTGGATTGTTTTGGAGGGAATAGATATATTTGTAGATAGAAAAAGTCTCTATGGTTGTACCTGATTTTGAGATGACCAAAAAGTGGGTTTTTTTTAGGTTGAGTTTTGAGAGTAAAGTCGTAATATTGAGAGGATCTGTACTCTCGAAAAAGTAAAGTTTACGTTTGAGTTTTTTTGTAGGTTTGATAAATTCATAGATAGCCTTTGCACCCAGTGAACTGCCTCCTATACCTATGACTGCGATGTTTTCAATCGTATCAGGTATAGTTTCGCTATATGTGAGTATAGAAGAGATATCTTGTTCAGGGAGGGCATAGTACCCTATAGTTTTTTGCTCTTTCTTTATAGCTATAAAAGCTTCTTCTTGTACTTTTTTGTTTTTTAGTTTAAAATAGAGTTTATTTTTCATAATAGCCCTTTGGCCTGTATAATAAGTTTATTTACTTCTTTTTCATAAGTTTTAGCGAGTGTTGCATCGGTAGATTCAAAGCGTGTTACGAGTACAGGTGTGGTATTGCTTGCACGTACTAGTCCCCAGCCTTTTTCAAAGTTGATGCGTACACCATCGACATCGATAATATTGACGATGTTTGGAAAGTCTGATGGAGGGTTTTGAAGGAGTTCTTTCACTTTATCGATGATGAGAAACTTCTCTTCTTCACTTGTCTCTACTTTTATCTCTTCAGTCGAAAATACTTGTGGCAATGCATCGATCTGGGCATCTAGGTCGATGCCATCTGCGACAAGTTCTAACATACGAAGTGTGGCATAAATAGCATCATCATACCCAAAGTAACGATGTTTAAAGAAGATGTGCCCAGAAACTTCACAGGCAAGGTCGGCATCTGTTTCTTTCATTTTTACTTTGAGGTTAGAGTGTCCTGTTTTATACATGATGGCAGTAGCGCCACGACGTTCAAGCTCATCATACATGACCTGAGAACATTTGACTTCACCAATGACTGTAGGTTTATCCATTTTCAACGCATACAGCAGTGCCATTTGGTCACCTTTGATGTTGTGCTTATGGGTAAGGACAGCGATACGGTCAGCATCTCCATCGTAAGCAAAAGCAATATCTCCTTCTTTTTCAAGTGCAGTTTTCACATCTATAAGGTTTTTTTCGACAGAAGGGTCTGGATGATGGTTAGGGAAGGTACCATCTGGCTCGAGATAGAGTCCTTTATAGTCAAAGTCAAGTGCATCAAAGATAGCAGAAAGTACTGTATCTGCCACGCCATTACCAGCATCAACGACAATCTTTTTATCTAGCCCTTTGAGGTGTGTAAAAGCTTGAACCATAAAGTTAATGTATGGTGTTTTAACATCAATCTCTGTTTTACTTGTATCCTCTTCTATCTTCATGTGTGCATTGGCGATAATCTCATCGCCTAAAGCATAAATATCATCGCCAAAAAATGGACTTTTATCTAATGTTATTTTAAAGCCATTATATTCACTAGGATTATGTGAACCTGTAATCATAATGGAGGCATCAGGAGATGATGCCATCAAGTCAGAAGTGAGGAGTGAGGAGTGAGGAGTAAGATCGTTAATTTTTTGGTAGTTAGAGAAGTAGTTCACAGGGGTAGCGACCATGCCCATGTCAAGGACGGTACACCCTGCTGCATTGAGCCCAGATGTGAGGAAATCTCTTAACACAGGAGAGTGAGAACGTGCATCATAGCCCACAGAAACAATTTTATTTCCTCTTATTCTTTTACCAAGAAAATAGCCTATAAGCTTGACAGATTGTTCATTGAGTTCTTTTTCAAATATTCCTCGTATATCATATTCACGAAAGATACTTTTTTTTATCACTTGTGTCATATACTTTTTCCCTTGTATCCATCAGGATTGTTTGCTTGCCATCTCCAGCTGTCTTCGCACATTTGTACTATGCCTTTTTTGGCTTCCCAGCCAAGTATCTTTTTTGCATAACTTGGATCTGCAAAACATTTTGCAACATCACCTGCACGTCGTGGAGCAATTTGATAAGGTACTTTTTTACCAGAGGCTTTTTCAAAAGCCTTTACCATATCAAGCACAGAATATCCTGTACCTGTACCTAAATTAATAGTCATGACTTTTGAAAGATTTTTGATAATATTCAATGCTTTAACATGTCCATCAGCAAGATCCATGACATGAATGTAGTCTCGTACTCCTGTACCGTCGTGAGTGTCGTAATCATCACCAAATATTGAAAGATACGAACGTTTTCCAACAGCAGTTTGTGCGATGAAAGGCATAAGATTATTGGGAATACCATTAGGATCTTCTCCTATGGTACCTGAACTATGTGCTCCTACAGGGTTAAAGTAGCGCAAAAGCACAATTTTCCATGACGAATCTGAGATATGCAGATCACGTAACATCTCTTCTATAAAAAGTTTAGAACGTCCATACGGATTGGTGGCAGAAAGAGGAAAATCTTCTTTAATGGGTGTCGTATGAGGGTCGCCATAGACAGTGGCTGAAGAGGAAAACACGATGGACTTACAGTTGTGTTTTGACATGATTTCACAAAGAACCATGGTACCATAAATATTGTTATCATAATAGCTTAATGGCTTTTCAACAGATTCTCCCACTGCTTTAAGTCCAGCAAAGTGGATAACAGCATCTATGGAGTAAGAAGAAAAAACATTTTCTAAATCAGTTCTATTACGTATATCACCTTCAATGAGTGTGATACTTTGTCCAACAATTTTTTCAACACGCTTGATGCTTTCATGTGATGCATTTGAAAAGTTGTCGAACACAATAATATCATATCCTGCCTCTATAAGCAATATGGATGTGTGTGATCCAATATAGCCCGCACCTCCTGTAACAAGAATGGTCATGGTTCCCTCTTTATTATTTATTATTTCTATCGAATTATACCATTAAAAACTAAGTTTCAATCCACCATAAAAGCTATTGTTGAAGGTTTGGTCATAGTGATTATGGTTGGTTGAAATATTGCGGTATCCTGTGAAAAGATGAATATTGGATATAATCTCCATATCCGCCTCAAGTCTAAAATCAGAATAGTTATCGGCATCTCTAAAAGAGAGGACTGAGGGGGCATAAGCTAGACTGATAGAGAGTGAAGTGTTTGGGATACTATCTTTTAATGGAAGTGCATAGGTGGCTTTTGCCATGAGAGGAAAAGCTAAAAAGTTGCTTGCAAACACACCTTTAAGACCAAAAGCAAGTGTGAGTCCTTCAATGCCTTGTAATCGGTTCTGTCCTGAAAAACCTATACGGGTCATATTGTTGCCATCTGAACGAAGATAATTTGCATCTAAAATATAGGTTGTACCATTTGCATAATCTGCCAGAGCATTTACATTGATTGAAGCAAGTGCCTCGACATCATTACGGTTAATATCAATACCAATGCTATTTTCTGCATAGACTGTATTTGAAAGAAAGAATGTTGCTATTAATATGTTTTTAAGAGTCATGATAAGCCTTTTAATATTTATTCATATAATAACATAATTTCTAAAAGATAAACTTGATTTGATGATATGTTGAAAGATACTGTCATAATTTTGTACGTTAATCAGGAGGCATATAGTTTTTTGTATCTAATTTTTTCTTTTCTAATGGGTTCTTTTTTTGATATCTTTTTTTCTTTTCGGACATTATGGCTGCATCTTGTAAATCTTCTTCATTGTCGTGACGTACGGCATCTATAAATTTACTGTGATCATCAAACTGTCCTGTTTTCACTGCCCAAATCAATGCTATAAGCCCTATGGCACCGAGGAATGTTGAGATACTTATCATTAAAATTACAATACTTTCTGACACTATTTATCCTTCAATTTTAAATGTTTAATACGCAACGAATTGCTTACTACCACTAACGAGCTCAATGACATAGAGAGCGCAGCAATAAGAGGGTTGACATAGCCTAATACGGCAAGCGGTACAGCGATGACATTATATAACAATGAAAAGCCTAAATTTTCTTTGACCGCCCTATAAGTACGCTGAGAGATTTTATAGGCTTCATGGATACTTTCTGGTTTTTCGTCCAAAAGAACTACATCACTAACATTGATTGCAACATCTGTACCATTGCCCATGGCAATAGCAATATCTGAAGAAGCAAGTGCAATAGCATCATTAATGCCATCTCCTACCATGACTACAACATTACCCTTTTGATGATGTGTGTGTATAACATGAGCTTTGTCTTGAGGCAGTAGTTTTGCTTGTATCTGTGTGATACCCACTTCTTTAGCTACTTTTTTTGCACTGCGTTCATTGTCACCTGTAAGCATCACTACTTCTATGCCTAACTTTTGTATGTTTTTAATCGCTTTGGCTGCCCCTTGACGTATGGTATCGGTGAGTTCAAAACAGGCAACAAGTGTATGATTAATAGCAAAGAGGAACAGTGTATTGTCTGAATTTATGTTAACATCTAGCCCATTTTCTTGCAATAATAGACTATTGCCACCTAAAAGTTGTTGATTTTGGTATGTGGCTGACATACCTTTGGCTTCGATACTTTTTATATTTTTTACATGAGAGGAAGGAAGTGTTTCATAGGTAGATTCAAGATAGGCTTTAATACCTTTGGAAATGGGGTGATTAGAGCTATTAACCAAAGCTAAAAGAAGCGCAGGTTCAAATCCTTCATATATTTTCACATCAATCACAGAAGGTTTTCCTTCTGTGATGGTACCTGTTTTATCTAGTGCGAGTACATTGGATTTTGCCATTGTTTCTAAAAAAGTAGCTTCTTTAAAAAGAATGTTTCGTTTGGCGGCAACGCTTATACCTACAAGTGTTGCCATAGGGGTAGCTAAGCCTAACGCACAAGGACAAGCGATAACAATGACGGAGATACTTACGATGAGTGCCTGTTCAAAATCTCCACTAAAAAAATACCATCCCATAAAAGTAGATAAGGCAATCAAAAGAATAATGGTTGAGAAATAGCCAGATACTGTATTGGCAAGTTGTTCGATATGTGGTTTTTTGGTAATGGATTCTTCAAGAAGATTGACAATAGATGTCAAAAGTGAAGAGGATATATCTTTGTTTGCTTTATAATGTACAACAGAGTCCAGGCAGAGTGAACCTGAGAGTATTTCATCTCCTTTTTTCTTATAGACAGGTTCATTTTCTCCTGTAAGTGGAGATTCATCAAAAGAGGCTTCACCTTGAGTGAGGATACCATCAATCATTACCTTCTCTCCAGGTTTAAGTTCGATAATATCTCCGATACATACATTTTCTACCGAAACCAAAGATTTGATACCTTCTTTGAGAGTAGTCACCTCTGTAGGAGTACTTCCCATAATACTATCTAGTGTATCTATAGCAGATTTTTTACTGAGCACTTCAAGGTATTTCCCGACAAGTACAAAGGTGATAATCATGACCACTGAGTCAAAATATACTTCACCTTTGTGAGAAAGCATGGCATAGATAGAGTAAAGATAGGCAGACAGAGCACCAGAGGCGACAAGCGTATCCATATTAACAATATGGTTTTTATAGCCATAATAGGCACCTTTGAAAAATATCCATCCGGAGTAAAAGAGTACAGGCGTAGCGAGTATAAATTCAGCCCAATTGAGAATATCTTTAAAAGATTGTTGTATCCCTCCGAAATAACCTGCATAGTGTGCAATAGCCAACCACATAATATTCATCGCCCCAAACACAGCTACCAGTATGCGTGTATAGTAGGTTTTTCGTGTAGCGATGGCACGTTCTTCTTGCAGTTTGGAATCATAAGGGTAGGCGTTGTATCCTATAGAACGTATGGTTTCTATAAGTGTAGAGAGTTTAACAATATCTGGATCCCAGATGACTTTTGCTTTGTTGTTGGTGTAGTTGATAGAGGCTTCTATGACACCCTCTGTTTTATGCAGTACTTTTTCGTTGAGCCAGACACAGGCAGAACAGTGTATGCCTTCTATGATGAGGTGTATCTCATGAAGCCCATCTTCATTTACCTTGATATATTTGTTTTTAAAGCCTTCAAGGTCAAACTTCTCAAGGTCACTTTTTTCTTGTGTGGCTGGTTGAAGTTTAGTATCTCCCAATTTGTCATAAAAACTATCTAAACCTTCAGCATTAAGTAGATGATATACACCCTGACAGCCTTTACAGCAGAAGTAGTGCTCCCCCTCAACAATCATCACATTTTCAGAAAAAGTAAGGTTACAGTGTGTACATGCGACTTCAGCCAAGACCAATCCTTATGAAAATCATTCGTTTGAATTATTTTATCCAAATGTGTGTAAAAGTTTAACGACTCTAGCCTTGACACCCCCCCCATTTTTTCTGTAGACTTTTTAAAAGTATAAAGGAATCATTGTGAAACATATTATTTTTATTAGCTGTATACTTTTAAGTCTTCAAAATGCTTATGCCTTTAGAAGCAATGACCCATCACAAATTAAAAATTGTACCTGTAACGGGACATGGAAACTTGTGCAAGCTCCTCATACAACAGATAGTGATTGGTATAAAATGAGTGGATATTTCCCGCCAAAATTCTTTATGAGTTGTCACAAATCTGGGACTGAACAACAGCTTCATCTTGAATGGCATACTAATATAAAATGCGTTGATACAAGATACATAACTGGAGAGGCATATTGTTTTGAAAATATATCAGGTCACGTCGTTGTTGATAATTATAGATGTATTCCTTGCACCGAACCCTCCGACCCAACCCCAACACCACCAGAAAACAATGAAACAACACAATGGAAACAAATAGGAGGATATGATTGTGCTGAACTTGATAAACATTTACCAGATGTTTGTAACGATACCAATAGAACAGATATTTTAGTACAAAAATGGGGAACGGGATGTTGTGGGGTCAATGCAAAATGTTGGCAATCAACAAAAAAATGTGAACATCCCAACACCAACTTCCCAGAAAAAGCCTCTAACCAACAAGTTGCTTTCACATGGAAAGCACCGCAAGACCGTTCTGCTGAGTGTTCTGCTATCTCTCACGCTGAGATACAACAAAAAAAAGTAAACTGTAAAGATGTGTTTAGATGTTTGGTACAAACATGTAAAGTCGAAACAGATGAATCCATAAGCTCCTATGTCTCCCCTCATGACAACACTTTTCACGAAGACATAGAAGTTACAGGTGTAGATTTTGGCTTGCACTACTCTTCTGCCAATATAAAGGATACTACGCTGGCGCATGGCTGGAGCATTAGCACTCATGCAAAGTTAGTAGATGGCAAACTGTATCTTGGTTCTGGAACACTTTATGCCTATGTACAAAGTACCCAAGAAAATGCTTTTACTGTTGTCTCTTATGGCTCAAACGCGTACCTTTTTGATGTCGATGGCAAACTCCAAAGTATCAGAGACCTCTACACCAAAGAGACCAAAACCACTTTTGGGTACGATAATATGGGTAGATTGGTAACACTGACCGATATTTATGGACAAATTTCAACCATAGAACGAGATGGGGCTGGCTTAGTCACTGCTATCGTCGCTCCTACGGGGCAAAGAACGCTTTTAAGTGTCGATGCTAAGGGCGATTTGGTAGAGGTGCAGTATGAAGATACTTCTTCGTATGTCTTTGAATATGAGCGTCACTTGATGACCAAAGAGACAGAACCCAATGGCAATGCCTTTTTGCACTTCTTTGACAATGCAGGTAAAGTGGTCAAGGTCATAGATGCCGAACAGGGTGAGTGGAACTTTGGGGCTAGCTCTTCAACTACCTTTGGTACGCACAAGGTCACTAGGGCCTCTGGCGATGTAGTAACCTATAAAAATCACTTCGTTCAAAACGGCATACTCAAAAGTGAAAAGACCCTGCCTACTGGTGATGTAGTTTTGTATGAAAATGCCATAGACGAGAGTAGTAGTACTGTGACTAGCTGTGGTATGAAAACAGAAAACATCTACAAAAAAAATGCAAACGGTACACTCTACCATGACCCCTACACAAACAGACGTATGTTAGAGACCAGCA
>JALSSQ010000139.1 GCA_026984165.1 Sulfurovum sp. | reverse complement strand
GCACCTCTTCTGCAAGCTTGTGCACCTCTTTGCTTTCAACTGGGTCACAGACAAGCTGTATGACTTCATCTTTGTCTCTAAGGTCGATGAAGATGAGCCCACCATGGTCTCTACGGCTGGCTACCCAACCTGCAACAGTGACAGTCTCACCGATATGTGTTTCATTTACTTCTGCACAATAATGTGTTCTCATAGTAAGTATCCTCTTGTTATTTATGGTCGCGATTATATCTAAATGTTGTTTAGGGTAATCAATTGTCAATAAAAGTATGTCATTTTGCAACATTTTTACCCTACAAAGCAATTTTATGCTACCCTATCAATAATAATTTGTTACATTAGGAAAGACAATGAGTCAAGAAAGATTAGAAGTGATCAAAACAGCCGGGTTTATACTTAAGCCAAATGATTCAGAGATACGTACGCTTTATGAGCGTATTAGGGGACAGTTTGAAGCCAAAGGGATTCGTGTCCTTTTGGCTGAACGTTCTGCAAAGATGATTGGTTTGGAGGGTGTCTCTTTTGATGCGATGTGTGAGGAGTCAGATTTTTTAGTCTCTTTGGGTGGGGATGGTACGTTACTCTCTTTGGTGCGCCGTTCGTATGGGTATCATAAGCCTGTAGTCGGTATCAATGCGGGAAATCTTGGATTTTTGGCAGATGTGACTATCGATGAAGTGGATATATTTTTAGAACAGCTCTTTTCAGGAGAGTACCGTATAGACAACCGTATGATGATAGCAGGCTATATCAAAAAGGCATCGGGTGCGAAGATAGATTTTTTTGCGCTCAATGATGTGGTGATTACCTCGCCTATGCCTTCCAAAATGGTCAAAGTCAATGCCTCCATAGATGGGGAGCGTTTCAATTCCTATAGGGGAGATGGGCTTATTATCTCTACCCCTACAGGCTCTACTGCCTATAATCTGGCCGCAGGTGGTCCTGTGGTCTATCCTTTGACCGAAGCATTTATCATCACGCCTGTCATGGCGCATTCTTTGACCAATCAGCGTCCATTGGTAGTGCCTACAGATTTTTATATTGAACTTGATGCTGAGAAATATGATGCCATCGCAAGTATAGATGGGCAGGAGCGCTATGAACTTGAAGAGGGTGATGTGTTGCATTTGGGTGGTGCACCTGAGGGTGCAAAATTGCTGCATCGTAAAGAGCGTAATTATTTTTCTGTATTACGCGAAAAACTACACTGGGGAGACAATCTGTGATAGAGCGTCTCTATTTTAAAGAGTTGGTGACTTTTGCTAAAGTAGAATTGGAGTTTGATCAAGGGCTTGTGGTTTTTACCGGACCATCGGGTGCAGGTAAATCGGTTTTGATGTCAACGATACTTTCTAGCTTTGGCTATACTACACAGGGTGTTGCCAACCTGTGTGAAATATCGCTCAAAAAGCCTATAAAATTACAAAGTGAGCTCTATGAACTTGATGATGAAGTGACGATTAAGACACTGAAAAAAGAGAAGTTACGTTATTTGATAGATGGACAAAACATCTCTAAAAAGGCACTCAAAGAGATGTTTGCTCCTTATGTGCAGTATCTTTCTGTACGAGACAAAAGCGGATTTGAGTCTGAGAGATTGATTGAGATATTAGACAGCGCACTGCTAGCTAAAGACAAAGGTTTCAAAAAGTTACGCAAAGAGTACAAGAAGCGTTATGCAAACTACAAAAACAAAGTCCAAGAACTTGAAAAAATAAAAGAAAACGAAGCAAAACTTGCAGAACGTATAGAATTTGCCAGGTATGAAGTCAATAAAATAGAGAAAATAAACCCTGTAGTAGGTGAAGATGAAGAGTTGATGCAAGTAAAAAAACAACTCTCTCGCATCGATAAGATAAAAGCATCGTTAAGTACAGCGATGGAAATATTTGCAGCTGAAAGTGCTGTAGAAGAGGTTTATAGGCTTTTAGATAAAGATGCTTCAGTATTTACAGATGCGATGAACCAAGTGCGTGCAGATTTTGAAGAGACAGAACATCTGGCAAGTGAGCTTGAAGAGATGAATGTCGAAGAGATACTTGACAGACTTTCAGAGATTACTGCCTTGCAACAGCGTCATGGTTCTATAGAAGAGGCGATAGCCTATAAAGAGGCAAAGAAGAAAGAGCTTTTAGGCTATGAAAATATAGAAGAAGATAAAAGTATGCTCGAAAGTTTTCTTGCGATGGAATACACAGAACTCTCTACTTTGGCAAGACAAATTTCACACGCAAGAAAAGAGGAAGCCAAAGTCTTGGAAAAAGTGTTAGAAAGGTACCTAAGTACATTGAAACTTCCTGCGCTACAGTTTACTTTTGAGATGTCAACTTTAGGTGAACATGGTTTGGATGTCTTGGATCTTCTCTTGGGTGATTCTTCTACAGCCACACTGAGTGGAGGGGAGTTTAATCGTGTACGTTTAGCGCTTATGGCATCAACAATGCACAGACAAAAAGGTCAAGGTGTTCTGATACTAGATGAGATAGATGCCAATGTCTCCGGAGACGAGTCTATCGCGATAGCAGAGATGATTACGACGCTTTCAAAAGCGTATCAAATATTTGCTATTTCACATCAGCCACATCTTTCAGCTTTTGCAAATCAACATTTTTTAGTAACCAAAGAAAACAATAAAAGTGAAGTGATAGCGCTTAGTGATAAAGGAAGAATACATGAAATATCTCGTATTATTGCAGGAGAAAAATCAACAAAAGAGGCATTGGAATTTGCCAAAAAACTAAGGAATGAAGCATGATTATTGATACACATTGCCATTTGGATGATGCGCGCTATGATGATGATTTGGATAGCGTATTGGCAAATGCAAAGTCCCATGGGGTAGAAAAGTTTATTATTCCTGGTGCTGATCCTGAAACATTGCAGCGTGCGGTAAATATTGCAGAAGAGTATGATGAAGTATTTTTTGCAGTAGGGGTACATCCTTATGATGCAAAAAAGTATGATAGATCCTATTTAGAGAAATTTGTACATCATCCTAAATGTGTAGCTATTGGTGTGT
>JALSSQ010000138.1 GCA_026984165.1 Sulfurovum sp. | reverse complement strand
AAACGACCTCAATGATTTCAAGCATTCCTTCACGTATTGACCAGACCCAAGAAAACATAATTGAACCTGATATACCTCTAGAAAAAGCTGTAACTCCAAAAATAAAGCAAACAAAGAAAAAGAAACGTAAAATACGAAAAAAAATACGAAAAAAACAAAAAAGAAAAACCAAACCTAAAACAAAAAAAACAAACACCCTAGATCTCTTTTAAAGGGGCTTCATTTCTTTTTAAAGTCCTTTGATTTTAAGGGCTTTTTGAGCCTATTGGGCGTATAATATCAAACTAAAAATCAAGGGTATCTCTCTATGCCAAAACGCACTGACATCAACACTATTTTACTTATCGGTTCAGGCCCTATCGTTATTGGACAGGCCTGTGAATTTGACTATTCTGGTACGCAAGCGGCTAAAACACTTAAAGAACTAGGCTATAGAGTGATACTTATCAACTCCAACCCTGCTACTATTATGACCGACCCTGAGTTTGCCGACAGAACCTATATTGAGCCTATTACACCAGAAGTTATCTCTAAAATTATCAAACAGGAAAATATTGATGCCATTTTACCTACCATGGGTGGACAAACTGCGCTCAATGTAGCTATGGATATGTATGAAGCGGGGATGTTAAAAGGTGTAGAATTTTTGGGTGCAAATCCTGAGGCAATTAAAAAAGGGGAAGATAGACAGCTTTTTAATGAAGCAATGCAAAAAATAGGCATGGATTTGCCCAAGAGTGCCAATGCCTACACACTCGAAGAGGCACTAAATGTAGCCAAAGAGATAGGTTTTCCTGTCATTTCCAGAGCGTCATTTACCATGGCTGGTGGAGGTTCTGGGGTTGCATATAACATTGATGAGTTTAAAAAACTCGCACAGGAAGGCTTAGATGCTTCACCTATCAGTGAAATCGAAATTATGGAATCTCTCCTTGGATGGAAAGAGTATGAAATGGAAGTGATACGTGACAAGGCAGATAACTGTATTATCGTTTGTTCCATAGAAAACTTTGACCCTATGGGTGTACATACAGGTGACTCTATTACTGTTGCACCTGCACTGACACTTACCGACAAAGAGTACCAAAATATGAGAGATGCCTCTTTTAAGATTTTACGTGAAATTGGTGTCGATACGGGTGGTTCCAATGTACAATTCTCTATCAACCCAGAGACAGGTCGCATGATTGTCATCGAGATGAACCCAAGAGTATCTCGCTCCTCTGCACTGGCATCTAAAGCGACAGGTTACCCTATCGCCAAAGTAGCTACTCTACTTGCTGTTGGATTTACCCTTGATGAGATTAGCAATGATATTACAGGGACACCTGCCTCATTTGAGCCAGTGATTGACTACATTGTGACAAAACTTCCTAGATTTACCTTTGAAAAGTTTCCAATGGCAGACTCTACCCTGACTACAGCGATGAAATCTGTAGGAGAAGCGATGGCAATTGGTCGTACCTTCAAAGAGTCTTTCCAAAAAGCGCTTTGTTCACTTGAAACTGGTCTTATAGGCTTTAACCCTATCAAGTGTAACGGTGAAGAACTTGTACGTGAAATACGCCGCCCACATGCTGATCGTATGTTGTATGTTTTTGAAGGACTGAGACGGGGTATGAGTGTTGAAGCACTTTTTGATTTATGTAAAATTGACAGATGGTTTCTCTACCAACTAGAAGAGCTTGCCCTTCGTGAAAAAGAGATGGACATCGCCCTACTCTCAGATGCCACAAGACTACGCCAAGTCAAAGCAGAAGGTTTTTCAGATGCCATGATAGCCCAAGTTATCAATAAAAAAGAGGGGCTCAAACTCTCAGAAAATGACATCTATAACGCAAGAGAAAAAATGGGTATTACACTGGAATATAACGAAGTTGACACCTGTGCCGCAGAGTTCAAAGCACTTACTCCGTACCTCTACTCCACAACAAACATCACTAAAGTACCTACTACATACTCCTTACTACCTGCTACCTCACAAGAACGAAAAGTGCTTGTGATAGGTGGTGGACCCAACCGTATTGGTCAAGGGATTGAGTTTGACTACTGTTGTGTGCATGCTGCTTTTGCCCTGGAAGACATGGGTGTGAAGTCTATCATGTATAACTGTAACCCTGAGACCGTTTCGACAGATTATGATACGTCAGATGTTCTCTACTTTGAACCTATTGATTTTGAACATGTAAGAAACGTTATTGAGATAGAAAAACCTGATGGGGTCATCGTACACTTTGGTGGACAAACACCACTTAAATTGGCGAAAGACCTTACAGCCATTGGTGCTAAAATCTCTGGTACTACAGCAAAAGTGATTGACCTTGCTGAAGATAGAGAACTCTTCTCTTCATTTATCCATGAACTTGGTCTGAAGCAACCAGATAACGATACAGTATTTGAAAAAGAAAAAGCCGTTATCGTAGCAAACCGTATTGGATATCCTGTACTTGTACGTCCTTCCTTTGTACTGGGTGGACGTGGTATGAAAACAGTCTATTCAGATGAAGAACTCAACCAATACATGGATGAAGCTGTCTCTGTATCAAATGATGCACCTGTGCTTATAGACAAATTCCTTGACAATGCCATTGAGCTAGATGTGGATGCCATTTGTGACGGGAAAGATGTTTACATCGGTTCTGTGATGCAACACATCGAAGAAGCAGGTATCCACTCTGGAGACTCGGCGTGTTCTTTACCTCCTGTGAGTATTTCACAAGAACTACAAGAAGAGGTGAAAAAACAGACAGCGGCCATTGCCCTTGGTTTGGGTGTAGTTGGACTGATGAATATTCAATATGCTATCTACAAAGGTGAGATTTACCTTATCGAAGTAAATCCCAGAGCTTCTCGTACAGTGCCATTTGTCTCTAAAGCGACAGGTGTACCTTTGGCTAAGGTAGCCACAAGAGTCATGATACAAGGTGACTTAAAAGAAGCATTGAAATTCTATGATACCTTTAACGTTGTGAATTTTGACAAAAAGATTATGGAGCCAACACTCAAAAACCATGTAGCCGTCAAAGAAGCAGTATTCCCTTTTAACAAATTACCAGGCTCAGACCTTATTTTAGGGCCTGAGATGAAGTCAACAGGGGAAGTGATGGGAATCTCTGAGAACTTTGGTATGTCATTTGCCAAATCTCAGTTTGCATCTAAAAACAATATTCCACTTGAGGGAAAAATATTCCTTTCACTTACAGAAGCAGACAAGCCAAATGCTGGAGAAATAGGTAAAATGTTTACAGATCTCGGATTTGAAATAGTAGCCACATCAGGCACACATGCTGCACTGGAAACTGCAGGGGTAGCCTCAACCAAAGTACTTAAAATCTCTGAAGGTCGTCCAAACATTGATGATATGATAAAAAATGAAGAGATAGCCATCGCTATCAATACTTCAGACAATGCAGGAAGCAAAACAGATGCTAGAACCATCAGACAATCTGTACTTGCAAACCATGTTGCCTACTTTACTACGCTTGCTGCGGCAAAAGCTACAGCTATGGCTATCAAAGAACTTAAAGCAACAGGCGGACAACTCCACCCTAAAGCATTGCAAGACTATCTAAGTTAAATAAGCAGTCAGTAATGAACAATAAACACTTAGCTAAGCTTGTATTTCTCACACAAACCGATACGACTATCGGTTTTGTCTCCCAAAATAAAGAGAAACTTACCGCTATTAAAAAACGTCCTTCCCATAAACACTATATCAAAGCAGTTAATAGTCTTTGGACTCTAAAACAATTCACCCGTGTACCAGCTATGCATAAAAACAGGGTCAGACGAAGTTGCAAAACAACTTTTATCATGCCCAATACCTATTCATACAGGGTCATAAAAGAGAAACATCATTTGCTGCTCTTAGATCGTCTTACATGGGCGTACACCACTTCTGCAAATCTCACTAACCATGACTATAATGCATCATTTGCCAAAGAGGTTGCAGATGTGATAGTAGAACCTCTAACGCAAAAAAGTAAGCCCTCAAGTATCTATAAACTTGGCATAAAGAACATACAAAGGATACGCTAGTCTATGCTTTTTGAAAATGAAAATGTGAGAGTAGAAGTAGAATCTTCAGAGATACCTTGGCTTAAAATTTTTACACAACAGCCCTACAAAGAGATGAGCGAAGTTCCCCAAAAGATAAAAGGAGAAATATATCATTTACTAGATGTCATAGAAAAAGAGATGATAGCCTATTACCAGCCTGACAAAATCAATATCGCCTCTTTTGGTAACTATATGCCTCATGTACATTGGCATGTTATGGCACGATTTAAAGAAGACAGTTATTTCCCTGAACCTATGTGGGGCACAAAACAAAGAGATGCACAGCTAAACCTTCCCTCTTTTGAGTATTTCTGTACCAAAATTAAGGAAATTTTACATGAACAATGAAGCACTGCTTACATGCTATTTGGAAAAACTACGTCTTTTAGCCCTTGAAAAGATGGATGAAGAAAATATAAGTGTACTTGATGCACTTAAGCAAGCGATTATCTATCTTGAAGGTGAGATGCAAGGCTATTAAAACACTTTTAGTGATTATACAAATCAATAAAAATGTGCAATTATCTCTCTAAAAATAGACTTGTGCACTAATGCACTAAAAAAATACCTTATTCAGCACATACTAAGAGAGTTTAAACCATAATCTCCTAACTTATAATAAATATAAAGGACATTTATGGAAAGAAGAGATTTTTTTAAAAAGGCTGCCGTTGTAGCTGGAGCTGCTGCTGTGGGTTCCAGCACAGCAGAAGCAAATCTAACACACCAACCTATTGATAACCGTAAGGTTTCTACTGTGGCTTTTCCTGAGAAAAGACCACTTATTATGTACTCAGACAGACCACCACTATTAGAAACACCTAGAGAAGTTTTCACCTCAGCACTTACACCAAATGATCAATTTTTTGTAAGATGGCATATGCCTGATATCCCTACGCATATTGATCCTGATACTTTTACTATTTCTGTTAATGGTTTGGTAGAAAAAGAACTCAAAATCTCTCTAAATGAGCTAAAAACAAAATTTGAACAAGTAGAAGTTACTGCTGTATTACAATGTGGTGGGAATAGCCGTTCAGCTTTTACACCTATTGCAGGCGGTATTCAATGGGGTTCAGGTGCTATGGGCTGTGCCACATGGAAAGGAGTAAGACTTAGCGATATTCTTGATCATGCTGGACTCAAAAGAGATGCAGAGTGGATAGGGTTTAATGGTTCTGAGAAAGCAGCATACTATGAAACACCAAATTTTGTACGTGAGCTTCATTTGGATGAATTAGATGACCATGTTATTTTAGCTTATGAAATGAATGGTGAAGATTTACCTTATCTTAATGGATATCCACTAAGACTTATTATCCCTGGTACCTATTCTGATTCATGGGTAAAAATGCTTTCAAATATTACAGTTACAAATAAATATAAACATCTTTTCTTTATGGACGTAGCCTACCGTGTTCCAGATAACAAATGTGAATGTGAAACACCACAAAAAAAAGCACCCAAAACAAAACCTATTAGAAAGATGAATGTTAAATCAGTTATAGGATATCCGACAAATGGTGCAAAAATCAATAACAAATCAGCTGTAGTTGTACGCGGGGTAGCTTGGGATGACGGACATGGCATACAAGATGTAATGATTTCACTTGATGGTGGCAAAACCTGGGACAAAGCACTACTAGACGATGGTAAACTTGGGCGTTATGCCTACAGAACATTCAGATATACATTTAAACCTTTAGAATTTGGGGAAAAAACTATTATGGCAAAAGCTATTAACAAGATAGGTCAAGAGCAACCCTTTGATAAAGAGATAAAATGGAATCATGGCGGATATAAATACAATGGTATAGACAAAGTTACTGTGGAGGTAGTATAATGAAAAAAATGATTTTGATTACAGTTTTATTGGCATCATCACTTTTTGCACAAGTCAAAGAGAATATAGAGGTACCTTATGTGGCATTTCCTATTAAGATGGGAAAAGGATTTGATGCAGTTCAAGCCAACTGCCTTATGTGTCACTCTTTTGGTTATATTATCAACCAAGGAAGACAGTCTCGACAATTTTGGCGTGGAAAAGTAGATAAAATGATAAAACATTTTAAAGCGCCTATAGACGAAAAATCTGCAAAAATTGTGACAGACTATCTCTTCGAACATTACGGAAACAATAAAGAAAAATAAAAAAAGACAACACTCAAGTCTTATCTTGAGTGTCTTTCTCTTGTTCTGTGTGACACAACAGTATTCTGTGAACCTACATAACTTCTATGTCTTATGTGTGAACCATGACGGACTCTTGATTTACTATATTGGTGACTTCTAACATATTCTCTGTTTCTCACATTATGTCTATAATGATGTAACCGCTGGTATGCACCTCTATTTCTATAGTATCCGTATTTACCATTAATTGCACGATAACGTCTTCCATTATAATATCTATAACCATGTAGATAATAATGTCCATATCTAAATCGTCTATGCCCAAAATGATAAAAACCATTATGATAATACCCTCCATAATAATAGCGTCCATTCAAATAATAATAAGGTCTATTATAATAGTAAGGATATGTATAAGAAACTAATGAAACATGTGCTCTTGGTACATTATTATCATACCCATTATGATTATAAAAAGTATCTGATTGTTGTACACAACCTGAAAAAACGAACATACTTGACGCAATGATGATGACACCCAAATATTTTATTTTTATCATACTGTATCCTTTGTATATATATCTATATCATAGGATAGAAAAGTGTAAGGTTTGTGAAGTTATAAAAGAGTAAAGTACTCTGGAATTTATTCAAACTTTAGAACTATTTCATACTTTTTTTGACTATAAATAGGGTCAAATACTCTTGTCTTTAACTGTATATGTCTATTTAGATAGAAAATATTTTTTTAGTTTATCCCAAAAACCAGGCTCTTTGAGAATACCTTTTTTGTACTCATTATTTAATTTGGCATGTATCTCTACTGCTTTAAGATGTTTCTCTAACGATTCTCTTGCTTTTTTAAGATGTCGAGGTTCAAAACTCTCTATTTGAAAATCATCCATAGGTGCATCATCTAGCATCTAAAACCTTTTCTATTTCATGCATGGCATCTTCATTTTTAAGTTTAAACTTAATTTCAATACGTCTTGAAGCTTCTTTGTCTTCCACACCATTCTTCTTAATAGCATCAAGATATGCACGTCCTGAAGCAGTCATAAGAGATTTTATATGATACTTTTTACTAAAATCTAAAGTTAATAAATACTCCATAACAGCTAATGCTCTATCTTGTGAAAGTTTTAGATTATAGATGTATCCACCATCACTATCTGTATGTCCTTCAATGATGATTTTGTCAAGATATGGCTTTATCTCTTTGTCCGTCACTAAAGTACCAATATATTCTTCAAATGCTTTCTTAAGCTCTACTTTCGCTTCCTCTTTGAGTGTAGACTTTCCAACTTCAAATAAAATATTTGAAGCCAATTTCAAAGAACCTGTCTTTTTATCAATGTCTATCTTGGAACCTAATGCTCTTTTAAGTGCTGCAATCACTTTTAGTTTTATCCCCGTAAGTGATTTTATCTTTGTTCTTTGTTTTTGAAGTTTTGCTACCAATTCATCATATTTTGTTTTTTTCTCATCCATCGCTGTGAGCAGTGATAAAAGCTTCTCATCTTTGAGCTTTACCGTATCTTTAGCATCACTGAGTTTGTTAGAAAGTACAACAACTTTCCCTTTATAATCATCCAAAATTTTTTCTTCTTTTGCCAATGCCTCTTTTGTTTTTTTCAGATTCTTTTTGTTATCTTCAAGAAGTGTTTGCACTATAACTATTTTACCATTAAGTTTGTCTGCTTTTGTTTTGGCTGCAAGCAAAAGTTTATTAAGTTTTTCAATCTCAGTAAGTTTCAATTTAAGTAGCCTGTCCTTATCTGAAAGCAAAAGTTCATCTTTAGCTAAACGTGCATTGTTACGCTGAAGTGATAATTCTGCCTGAGAAAGCTTTATTTTCTCTTTTTTTAATGCAGCATTTTTTTGTGCCAAAAGTTTATCTTTTTCTAAAATATAAGCATCTTTTACACTTATCAATGCCTCAGTTTTAGAAAGTGTCTCTTGTTTTGCTTTAAGTTCAGATTTGAGTATAGACGACTTGATAACAATAGCACCTATAAGCAAAATAAAGACAAAAAGCAATCCTGCCATAAGATCTGCATACGATATCCAAAAATTAGAATCTGAGTCTGCTTTATCATTTCTAAACATCTCTTTACTTTACTTCTTTTTCTTGTTTTTTAAGAGTAGCCATGTTTTTAAGTATCAATTGATTTTGCTCAGACACTATACGAGCAAAGGTTGTCAACTTTTCTACAGCCTGTCCCAATTCTCTGTCTATTTTATCAAAAGTATAATCTACAGAATTATCGAAGCGTTCCATGGATTTCTGTAAATTTTTTGCATTGCTATTAAAACCTTCTATATTTTTTTGCATATATGTTATAGCATCAATACCTTCCTTTTTAGGAGCTATATGCTCCAAAGTTTTCCGTAATTCTAAAGAAGCTTCTTGTATATGTGATGTAAGTTTTTTAAAATTATCATTTGCTTCATGAACCACAGTTGTGAACCCTGTCAAATATTGTTCATTAAGCTCTTTAATGAAATCCATATCAAATGTTTCTTTAAGTGTTTGTACAATCAGCTGATCTTTGAGTTCACTTTGTGTATGCTCATGCTTAATAAGTTCTGATTTTTTCCATATACGAGATCCATAAAGCTTTTCTAAATCATAAATGTTTTTCTCAACTTTGGTTATACCCCTTTTTTCAAAATATGTCCAAATAAGAGAAAGTAAAATACCATAAATAGAGGCATAAAAAGCAGTTCCAATCCCTGAAAGTAAAAGTGAAATTTCATGATCTAATCCCGAAGTATTTGTAGCTGAAAAATCTGGCATTGAAATGGCAATAGCCAAAAATGTTCCTAAAATACCCAGCATAGGAAATACAGAAGGTGCTACACGTGCAACATTATCATTACGTATATCTTTATAATACTCAGAGATAAATTCATGTACATGCAAAGTAGACTTTGTTTTCCCCATAATAGTCAATGCATTTTCACGTAATGCTAACTGTAAATCATCTTCCATATTTGTAAAAGTATTTTTCATATGACAAACAGCATAGTTCGCATTATGTTTTACAAAGAGCAGAAAAACAGTAAAAATAAATGCTACAATCATTAAAGTATGTATTTCTACTTTAAGTGGTAACAGATGTACATAAGCAAGTACCAATCCTAGTAAAAAAAGAAACGGAATAAGTAAAATGCTAAATGCATGCCAAAGGCAGGAAGGTCTTTTTTGTTTATCTAGTTGTAACATGAAAATCCTATAATGTAATATTGCATATATTATACATCATTTAGATAAACAAATCTTAAGCCATATACTAATCCCCCAACACAACCACTTCTCCAAAAGGAACATCGAAAAATTCAGGCATAATCCACAGTACATCATAATAGGGTTCTTCATATGGAAAAGTACCCTGTCCATCAGTAAAATAGAGTAACAGTGTTGGATAATCTATTTGTCTATTGATGTATTCAAAGACGGGACGAAAATCTGTTCCCCCTCCTCCAGAAATATCATACTCTAAAGGCTCACCAGGAAGAAAAGTTTTATGTGATTGTACTTTTGCATCAGCAGTAATAAGGTCTAGCTCATAGTGTGGATACTGTTGCATTATAGATGTTACTTCACCTAAAAACATACCCAATAATGTTTCATCTACAGAACCAGACGTGTCTACCGCTACAATCACACGCAATAAATCTGAACTCATACTAGGTAAATAAATACCACGATAAAGCAACTTCATATTAGGAGGAGTAAAGGTATAAGAAGTCTTTGCATGTGTAGCAATATATCCATATAAATATTCTCTCCAATTTATTTTATGAGAAAAATATTCAGGAACAACCAGATGTAAATCTTTGGGTAGGTTACCTTGTCGTTTAAGCTTTTGAAATATCTGTTCCATACGCTCTTTCATCTCGTCGTTGTTGCGTTCATCAACTTTAGAATTCAGAGTCTGTTCCTTTTCTTTATTTTGCATATCATACTCTTCTAAAGTATCTGTAGCATTCATATCTGGCATATGCTCTTTTTGCATTTGTATATTTTCTGCATGAACATCATCTACTTGGGTAACCTGTTGTGTCTCTTGTTCCATACTATAGTCAGTATTATCCATCATTTCTGCACGTAAAAGATCATATACTTCTTCTGCATACATGCCCTCAAATTTTTCTTCATAATACGCATATTGAGGAAGTTGCATGCCATTTTTGACCAACATAGCATTTACTACATAATCTGTAGCCGTTTGCCACAACCATTTTGTACGTTCATTGAGACGATTTTGATGTTCTAAAACAGCATGCATAGCACCATTAGCCATGACAAATTCTACTTCATCCACACTAAGTTTATCCAGGTACTCAGAGTTATAATGCATCACATCACCATCACTAGAAAAGGTCAAGATTTCATTATTTTCTTCTAACTTCAAAGAAGAGGCTACCGTCCCAAAATAGGGATGTTCCAACATTAATCTAGCTTTTGCTTTATCTATCTTATCTTTATAATTCATTAAATTTCTTTATGCTATTAACTATATATAGTTAACTTTCATCTTCTTCTCATTAATAAATTAGAAGCTATTATGATATGTTACATCACTAAGCTCATTTTTTACTTTTTCTTGAAACTTAGTAAAAAATACTTGATTGTACTTTTGTTCTTGTTTGATGTAAATATATTGTTCAACCATACTAAAAATAACTTCCTGTATGGTATGGTGTGTACTCGTTAATTCTGCTTCGACACAATAGCTTGCTGTACCTCCATGCATACTGATATTAGACATGAGTATTTCAGCAAACTTCTTCCCACCCTCTTTATCTGTAGACTGACAAATAATCACATAAACATTATTAACATTATCTATCTCTATAAGTACATCTGTTTGTCGTTTCCATTTTTGAAGTAAATGCCCTAACTTCAAATCATCTGTTGAAAGCATTATCATGGCAAAAGACATTTTACCTCTGTGATCCATTAAGTAATATAGAAACTCTACAGTTGTTCTAAGTTTATCCATCATTCTCCTTGCAAGTTTTACCTCATCTTCATGAAATGCTGTATCACTGTGTGCTCTTCTTTCATTTTTAAACATAAGACCCCTTCATCAACAGATTTAATATACTATTATAACCAACTTTTTTATAGTATTCAATCATCACTATTTTTTCGCTATAATCTCATTATGCATAAATTATTAATAGTGTTACTACTCTCAACGACTTACATATTTTCTCACATCAATGCTGTAGTAAGCATCGTACCCGAACAAACTTTTCTTAAAGCCATTGGTGGAGAGAAGGTAAACATTACCCTTATGGTACAAGCTGGTGACTCTCCACATAGCTATGAGCCCAAGCCTTCACAGATGCTCATGGTGGCAAAAGCAGATCTCTATTTGGCAATAGGCGTGGAGTTTGAAGAGGTATGGCTACCCAAGTTTCAGAGTCTCAATAGCAAGATGCATGTAGCAGACATCTCCAAAGGGGTAAAAAAGATAGCTATCTTGCATGATGCACATACGTCACACGCAGCAGATGATATAGATGAACATAAGGGCTTAGACCCACATATTTGGACCTCCCCTGCCAATGTAAAAACAATCGCACGCAATATCTACAAAGCATTACTAAGCGTAGATAAACAAAATGAAGCCTACTATCGCCATAATCTTCATGCCTTTTTGCAACAAGTAGAAAAGACAGATATGCAAATCAAAAAGAGTCTCTCCAAGTTAAAAGGTAGCCGTACTTTTATGGTTTTTCACCCCTCATGGGGCTACTTCGCCAAAGCGTATGGGCTTAAAGAGATTGCTGTAGAGGTGGAGGGGAAAAACCCTAAACCCAGAGAACTTGTAGCGCTAATGAAAGAGGCGAAAGAGGAGAGGGTCACTGCTATTTTTACACAGCCTGAAATGAGTGATACCTCTGCAAAGATACTCGCAAAAGAGCTTCATATTCCTGTCGTCAAAATCACTCCTCTGGCACCCAACTGGTCACAAAACCTTATAAACATTGCAAAAGCTATAGCAGGAGAGAGGTAGATGCCCATTATAGAGATAAAAAATCTAAGCTTCTCCTACGAGAAAGAGCCCGTACTTGAAGATATCAATCTTACCGTAGAAGAGAGAGATTTTTTGGCCATCATTGGGCCTAATGGTGGAGGTAAATCTACCCTTCTCAAGCTCATACTGGGCATCAATACCCTCAAGCAAGGTACTATTAGAGTATTGGGTACAAAACCTAAAGAGAGTCTGCGAAACATCGGCTATGTGCCTCAAAACACCAATGTAAACACCGATTTTCCTATCAAAGTCATAGAGGTTGTCATGATGGGGCATGTCGATGGGAAACGCCCTCTGTTTGGCTATGGCAAAGATGAAATAGCTTGTGCTATGGGTGCTTTGGCACAAGTAGGTATGGCAGATTTTGCACAGACTAAGATAGGCTCTCTCTCAGGTGGGCAACGCCAACGTGTGATGATAGCCCGTGCACTTTGTGCGCATCCACAGATACTCATACTCGACGAACCCACATCAAGCATAGATATCACAGGACAAAGAGAGATTTATGAATTGCTCAAAGTACTCAATGCAGATATGACTATCATCGTTGTCAGTCACGATATCTCCGTGATACTTGAGTACGCCAACAAAGTCGCACACATTAACAAAACCCTCTCCTATCACGATATCTCAGATAGACAATCCACTTTCCATACCCATGGAAGTGATGGTCATTTCTGTGAGATAGAGCTACTTGAGATGTTGGGAGCAGAGCACTGTGATACCTGCGCCAAAGAAAATCAACACTGGAGAGTCGAACCATGATAGAAGCCTTACAGTTTGACTTTATACAACACGCCCTGCTCGCAGGCATACTCGTCAGTTTTGCAGCAGGTATCATCGGCTCGCTTATCGTGGTCAATCGTATGGTATTTTTAGCTGGAGGCATCGCCCATACCTCTTATGGAGGCATTGGACTTGCTCTCTTTTTGGGTCTGCCTATTTTTTTTGGTGCTTCACTTTTTGCAGTGGGTGCTGCGCTACTCATAGCCGCACTGACACTCAAAAAGCGTCATCGTATCGATACATTCATAGGGCTGATTTGGGCAGTGGGTATGGCTGTTGGTGTGATATTTGTTGATCTTACCCCCGGCTATCATGTAGATTTGATGAGTTATCTTTTTGGCTCTATACTTGCAGTAAGTACACAAGATTTATATTTTATGGCTGGACTGCTTGCAGTTATTTTAACTATAGTGACACTCAAATACCGTGATATCTTGGCAGTCTCGTACGACTCGGAATATGCAGCTCTTCGTGGGGTCAATGTACCTCTCTTTTATACGCTTATTCTTATCCTCTCTGCACTGACTGTGGTCATATCCATCAAGGTTGTAGGTCTTATCTTGGTGATTGCGATGCTCACAATTCCCGTCTATATTGCCGAAAAACTTTCGCATAGTCTATTTACTATGATGTTTCTCTCTGGGGCTATAGCAACACTCTTTACACTCATAGGTCTTTGGTTTTCCTATACCTACAACCTTACCTCAGGCGCATCTATTATTATCATCTCGGCTATCTCTTTGGGGCTATTTTTGATATTATACAAAAAATAAATTTTTTAAAATTTGATATACTATGTAAAAAGGAGTTCTAATGATGAAATTATCTGTTATTTTATTGCTTGTATCATTTATGTTACAAGGATGCTTTTCGAGTGTTGGAGTTGGAGGAGGTATTCCCATAGGAAATTCTGGCATAGCAACGTCTAGCGTTCAAGTTGGTTCAGATGGAAGAGTCCATGGTAATATTGGGCTAGGCACTGCGATTAGACTTTAGACAATACTTTTAGCTCCTTTATGGCTTTTTCTA
>JALSSQ010000137.1 GCA_026984165.1 Sulfurovum sp. | reverse complement strand
CTGCTGCCTCCCGTAGGAGTCTGGACCGTGTCTCAGTTCCAGTGTGGCTGATCATCCTCTCAGACCAGCTAGGCGTCATTGGCTTGGTAGGCTCTTACCCCACCAACTACCTGATACCATATAGTCTCATCCTTTAGCGAAAAAACATTTCCCAACTTTAATTAATAAAGAAGGAGTATGGGGTATTAGCAGTCATTTCTAACTGTTATCCCCCTCTAAAGGGCAGATTAACTATACATTACTCACCCGTCCGCCACTTAGCTGACATACTAGCAAGCTAGTACCGTTCTCGTTCGACTTGCATGTGTTAAGCACGCCGCCAGCGTTCACTCTGAGCCAGGATCAAACTCTCCATTATAACTGTCTCCTTGAAGAGCAGCTAAGCCACTCTTCAATTCCTATCACTAAAGGTTCGGCTTTCGCCTCACATAACCTCTACTAACAATCAACAGCATCGGATTATTTTATCCATTGTCAGAATCACTTAAATATTGCTATCTAAGTTCATCTTATCACCTTTTTTTAAAGGTGCAAAATTTTACTCAAATAGACGTTGATTTGTTTACTTATATTCGGTTGTCAAAGATCACTCACTTCTCACTCTCTCAACCCACTCGGTTAAGGTCTCTGTGTTTGTGGACGCGTATTATAGCACCCTCCTCCCTCTTTGTCAAGGGTTTTTTAGCTTTTTGTGTAATTTTATTGTAATTTATTTTTTACTTACATAAGTAACATACAAAATAACTTGATTTAAGTCTAATTATTTATAATAGTTTTAAGATTTAATCCAAGGATACAAATGAAAATTATTTTTCTACTTCTCTTTAATTTTTTTATCACTGCCTGTATGAATACTCCTGAAGCTCCTTCTTCAAAAGCAATCGTTGCCCAAAGACAAATACAGAATAATAAATCAGAAGCACAAAAAGCACAGAAGGAATACATAAAGTTACAAAAACAACGAAATAATGAATAAAATTTACCATTAACCTTAGATTAATCTGCCTCTACTATACTTGCGTATATCAATAATATTTAAAGGATTATTATGGCTTTATATGATAGAGATTACACATCAGTAAAAACTGGTTATGTACAAGAAAGTGCTTCTGTTAGCTTCATGAAGCAAACATATCAATTGCTCGCAGCAAGTATGCTAGCTGCGGCAGCTGGTGCATATAGTACGATGCCCTATGCAGACGTTGTTATACAATATAGATGGTTGATCTTTGGATTTGAGCTCTTTATGCTCTTTGTAGGACTTGGAATGACAAGAAGTAAACCAGGGCTTAACCTTGTAGCGCTTTTTGTATTTACCTTTACTACAGGTATTTCTCTTGTTCCTCTGTTGGCTTCACTGATTGGTGCAGGCAATGGTGCTGTGATTGGTAATGCATTTTTAATGACTGCTGTACTTTTTGGAGCATTAAGCTTATTTGCTATTAACACTAAAGCAGATTATGCTAGCTGGGGGAAACCTCTGTTTATTACACTTATAGTAGTGATTATTGCATCACTTGTCAATATGTTTATCCTTCAAAGTCCAATAATGCATGTTATCATAACTGCAGGCATATTACTTTTATTTTCATTCTTTACCATTTATGATACACAGAACATCGCAAATGGTGCTTATGATTCGCCTGTGGATGCAGCAGTATCGCTTTACTTAGATTTCCTTAATATGTTTACATCTCTTCTTCAGTTACTTGATATCTTTGGTGGCGATGATTAATATTGCTAACTTCATTTACCAACTATTGTGGTAAATGGAGTAGCTTCTACAAATAATACTTCAAACTCTAAATATGTTAATGGATAATTATTCATTAATTGTTTTGTTTCCCTGTAACCTAATTGCCGTTCTCCACCACTTACACCACTTTTTTTAATATATTGAAACATATCTCTTATTGTTAAAAATTCTAATTTATATGCTCGAAGTTCATAAGTTGCATGATAATACTTTTCAATAGCTTTTTTTAATTGATTTTCTGTATAAATGGGGGAATGCGTATTAGCTACCTTATGCAAAGTTTTAAATGTATTTGCTGTAAAAATAGCAAAATATGCCTTAGAAGCTTTTTGAGAAAGTTGCTCAAATACAAAATCTAAATTTTCACTCCATTGTAATGCCGAAGAAGAGAGAATCAACGTTTCCTCGCTTAATATTTCTAGTTGATTAAACGTTGTAATTGTATTAAAATTTGCAGAAATTTTTTCAATATTTTGATGTACAGGATGCAAATCCAGCATTTTTGATGAAGAATCTAACGCAATAAACTTATCAAAATCTATTTTACTTGTTTGTATATTTTTATAAATTTCTCCACTACCGCATCCTATGTCTAGAATACAAGGATAATACGTTTCTGTAAGTTTTCCCACCAATCTATTTGCAACTTTTGCCTGTATCATATTATACGTATCGTATTGGTGTGCAAAACGTGAAAATTGTTTAATTGCTTTTGATTCTTTGTTCTCTTCTATAAACACCGTTTCTCCATCTTCATCACTATTTCAAACTTATTTAGGTATAATCGCCGAAATTATACCCAAATTATCGTTTGCGGTTATTCAAAAGCAAAAAAGAGGAACAAATGACATCGACACTTCTAATTATACAAATTATTCTTGCAATTGCAATTACTATCGCAGTACTTCTTCAAAAAAGTTCAAGTATTGGACTTGGTGCATATAGTGGAAGCAATGAATCTGTATTTGGTGCAAAAGGACCAACAGGGTTTCTTGCAAAAGCTACTTTTACATTAGCGCTTCTATTTGTAATCAATACTTTAGCGCTTGGATATTTTTATACAAACCAAAACGCTGCATCTGTTACAGACAATATTGTATCAACCAACGATAGCTCTATACCTATGGCACCTGCGCAAAACAACGGTGCACCTGCAATACCTGCTTCAAAATAAGACAAACTCAAGAATAAACAATTCTTGAGAAGCTTTTTCTTCATCACTTAACTTCAATACACAACAAGGTAAAAAAGGGTAAAATTTGCCTAATATATTAGCCAAGGGAAGGATAGATTATGTTAAACGAAATTTTTGATTATACCACAAAAAATATGGATAAGAGTATTGAAGCACTCAAAAGGGACTTTGCAACGCTAAGAACAGGAAAGGTCACGACAAGTATCGTGGATAATATCAAAGTAGACTACTATGGTACTATGACAGCACTTACACAAGTAGGGAATGTTATTGCTACAGATGCAACGACCATCAGTATTACTCCCTGGGAAAAATCATTATTACCAGATATTGAAAAAGCTATTCAAGAAGCAAATATTGGTGTAAATCCTAACAACGATGGAGACTTTATTAAGCTTTTTTTCCCACCAATGACATCAGAACAACGCCAAGAAATCGTAAAGCAAGCCAAAGCTATGGCAGAAAATGCCAAAGTTGCCATAAGAAATGTAAGAAAAGATGGGAATGACAAAATCAAAAAGCTTGAAAAAAACAAAGAAATAAGTGAGGATGAATCTAAAAAGGCACAAGAACAAATTCAAAAAATTACAGATATGCATGTGGCAAAGGTAGATGAAGCTTTCAAAGTTAAAGAAGCTGACATCCTTAAGGTATAAATATGAATGTAGAACAAGTCTATAGAGATGCCAATGCCCTACTTGATGGACATTTTCTTTTAGCCAGCGGTAATCACTCTAGTCGTTATCTCCAGTCTGCAAAAGTTATGGAGTACCCCAAAAAAGCTGCCTTACTCACTGATGCACTAGCTACAATGATACAGAATGCAGGCATAAAAGTTGATACTGTGTGTGCCCCTGCACTTGGTGGTGTACTTACAGGCTATGAACTGGCACGTTCTTTGGATGTTCGTTCTATTTTTGTAGAAAAAGATGGTGAAGGAGGCATGTTGCTTCGCCGTGGTTTTAACATCACAAAAGGTGAAAAAATCATTATTTGTGAAGATATTATTACTACTGGTGGTTCTGCACTCAAAGCCGCTAAAGTTATAGAATCCTTAGGCGGAGAGGTAGTAGCTTTTGCCTCTCTTGCTAACAGAGGCTTTTGTAAACGTGTAGGAGGAAATGATTTAGCTAAAGCTGAATGTGCCTTACCTGAAAACATTCCTCTTTTTGCACTTGATGATTTTACTTTTGAAATGTATGCTCCTGAAGATTGTCCTCTTTGTAAAGAAGGAAAATCTAAGGCCATTAAACCAGGAAGCAAAAGTTAAACTCCTTAAACACAAAATACCTCAAAGAATACTTTTGGATTATATATAATTTACGATACTCTCCAAACCACAGCACACTGTTCCACATCTATATCTGTCTTTCGTGGCTTCATTGTAAATGTTTCTATCTCGCAGTTGTCCACATTGTATTTTTCATTAAGTATATCTATATTCTCTTCAAGTTCATCTTCTAAAGCCTCAATATCTTCTTGAATATTTATTAACCTCTCTTCTGCTCGGGACATATCCCCACGTTCTTTTAAGATATTAGATCCTTTTTTAAAAGCACGTCCTATCTTAGTTGGACTTGTGCGTCCAAAAAGTGCTCCAAGTACAGCAATCCCTGTTTCTATCATAGAAGAAGTTGCATCTGCCTGCTCTTTTTCTACTCGTTCTTTTGCACGGGATAGTCTATTTAGTAAAATTTTTTCTTTTTTCTCAAAACGTGTCTGAAGCTTTTCTATCGCTACCTCTTTTTTATTATTCAATGCATCTTGAATTCTTACCTTAAAATCAGATTCTGATTCACCGACTTTAGACTCTAATTTAAGAGAAATGCAACGAAATAATACGATATGCTGCTCTCTATAAAGTACTTCTTTAAGTTCTCTGATAGCTTTTTTAAGCCCTTTATCTTCCAATACTATTTTAGGCAATGCTTGGAACTTTGCTTTTTTAGGTGCAGCATGCGGATAGTGTTCAAAACTCTCCTCTTCTTCTCTTGCCTCTTCCCAGTTAAGACTTTTTTGATTCATATCTAATGGTAAAGAGAGCACAAGTTCTTTTTTTTCATCTATACCTTTTCGTTGATTATAAAAATGTATTTTAGCAATAGCGCCCAACGTTGGCATAAATTCATTTTTCTGGCTGGTATCTACTTCAAAATATTGACCAATAGAGTCATCAATCTGCTGTAAACTCTCTAAATTTTCCTTTTTTTGCAACATTTTATTAACTGTGTCTGCTTCAATATTTTGTGCTTCTTTTTGTACTTGCATTAATTGACTTATCTCATCATGTTTCAGTGGTCCCTTCAAATAAGAAAGAACCCATCGTGTACTAAAAAGTCTAATATCTTCCAAATGTGCAGATTTGATAAAAAAAGTTCTTTTTTTAAGATTTGCCAAGAAAGTTTTAATCTCACGCTTATCATAACTTGCCCCAACTTTTCCACCAAGTCCATCTATAACACGCTCTATATCTTGTGACGTCTGTAACCTTCCTATAAACCATGTTCCAATATTTGAAAGCCCCTTATAGTCCAAATCTACAGGGTTTTGTGTACTAAGTACCACACCCACGCCATAGGCTCTTGCTTGTTTCAAAAGCAAAAGCATTGGTTCTTTACTTGGTGGATTTTTTATAGGTGGAAAAAATCCATATATCTCATCCATATAAAGCAATGTTTTGAGTGCTGATGTACCAGACTGTCTACGCATCCATGCAATGTATTTGTTAAGTAAAAGTGTTACAAAAAACATACGTTCATCATCATTGAGATGAGAAATAGAAAATATTGCTAGCTTCGCTTTTCCTTTTTCATCATAAAGAAGTTTTTGAATATCTAAATTATCTCCTTGCATCCAGAGAGAAAAAGAGGGACTAGCTAAAAGGGAATTAAATTTAGTTGCCAGTTTAAAACGTTCCTCTTGCGGATAAAAGGCATCTAAAGGCAATACGCCTATCTTACCAAAACCAGGCTTGATAATTTTACCTATAAGACTCTCTATACTTATATTTTCGTTGTGTATCCATGCTTTAGTAATAATTTGTGCCAGAAGGATATATTCTTTTGATTCCAAAGGATCTGCAACTATCCCCACTAAAGAGAGCAATGAGACTGTCGTACTTTGAAGATAAGCAGTAAAGGTATCGCTATCTTGCATTATTTCTTCAGGTGGCATATCAAGAGATGACATAACATTAATGGCAACACCTGCTGATGAACCAGGTGTGTAAATGGTCTTTTTTACAGCTTCCAATTTAGCTGCACGTTCCGCACTTTGTCCCCATGACTCTATACCCTCTTTCCACATTGTAGAAATCTTCTTTGCATAACTTGGTACATCTTCTTCTTTTGCTTTTGCTTCATCTGCTACCCATGGTTCAAAAGCTTTGGAGGAAAAGCTAGCGTCAACCAAACATAAATTTCCCATATCACCTTTAGGGTCTATAATAATAGAAGGGATATTGTCAATTGCGGCTTCTTCTATAATGCCTACTCCTAGCCCTGTTTTACCAGAACCCGTCATACCTATGATTGCAGCATGTGTGGTAAAGTTCTTATTTTTAAGAAGAGTTAAGGCTTCTGTAGCTTCAAATGTTTGCTTATCTACATCTTTGCCAAGATAAAAAAGTCCTAGTTTTTCATATATCTCTTGCATCTCTATCCTTCTTTAATGAATTAAACACCCTGCCTCATTATAATCTTGAAGTTTGTGGTTGTCTTAACGGTTGTTGAATGTGTTGTTGGGTATGTGCAGGATTTGCATTTACTGTATTGCCTTTTCTTTTTGATATGCCTTTCTTTTTAGGCGCAGGGACAATAGTACCGTCTGGTAAAATTTTTGAACCATCTTTAAATACCTGAGTTCCATCAGGGAGTATTTTTCTACCATCTCTCATTATTTTTGTGCCATCTGTTAATATTCGCAAGACAGGATTAGTGATTCCCTGTACCATAAAACTAATAGGTTCTTTCCCTTGTTGTCGCAAAAAAACAAGTACTTTATCTTTTTGTTGATACACATCAAACAAATCAACATCTTTCATAACAGAATCTACTTCAACTTTATCTTCTGATTTTAATGGTAGTTTGTAATCATTTCCCTCTATACGTACCAAAGTATTGTGTTCTTTCAAAACAACCCAGCATACTTTTGCTAGAGGTAAATTATAGAGTGAGTTTTTGGTTTCATCTATACATAATCTTGTAAATTCATCCTTTGTTATTTCTAATGTACCATCCGAACTTAAAATATCCATAAATAGTACCTTGCTTGCTTTTGCTATTTGCTTTGAACTCTTTAATGCCGATAAAAGATGTGTATTAGATTTTCGCATCATATCTACTACTGAGAAAAGTGGCACTAATACAATGCCAAGTAAAGCGATAGAAACAAGTACTTCTATAAGGGTAAATGCTTTACGCTTTTGCATCTTTATCCATCCATAATTCCTACGCGTATAGCTTCTTCATAGCTTGTAGTCCCAGCAAGCAGCATCTCCCTGAGCTTATCTGCAATTGTTTTCATACCATGTTTTTTCATTGCTTCTCGAACTTGATGATCATTAAACCCGTCTTTCATCATCTCTTTTACTCTATCATCAATGATGAAAAGTTCACCAATAGCTTGTCTTCCTTTATAACCAGTAAAATCACACTCTTTACACCCTACTGCCTTAAAATAAATACCGTCACTAGGTACATTAATCTCCTGCATCGTCGCAGGTGCCAATGTAACTTCTTTTTTACACGAAGTACATAATTTTCTAGTCAAACGCTGCGCAAGTACCCCCAAAAGAGTAGATGAAATAAGAAAATTTTCTATCCCCATATCCATTAGACGACTCAAAGAAGAAGTCGCATCATTGGTGTGCAAAGTAGACAAAAGCAGGTGCCCCGTCAAAGCAGAACGTAATGCGATATCTGCTGTTTCTGAATCACGAATCTCTCCTACCATAATGATATCAGGATCTTGTCTCAAAATTGAGCGCAAACCTGATGCAAAAGTGAGCCCTACTTTTGTATTAACCTGTATTTGTGAAATATTCTCAGCATTATACTCTACGGGGTCTTCTACGGTAATAATATTTTTATCTGGTGTAGCTATATGTTGCAAGCAAGCATGCAATGTAGTTGATTTTCCTGAACCCGTAGGTCCTGTTACAAGTATCATTCCGTGAGCATGATTAAGAAGTTTATATAAATCTTTTGTTATATCATCTGCAAAGCCCAGTGATTCAAGCGTAGGGATATGTTCACTCTGCGAAAGAATACGCATAACCACTCGCTCACCATGATAGGTAGGCAAAATAGAAACCCTTACATCTATACTTTTCCCAGAAATACTCAACTGGGTTCGTCCATCTTGTGGTACTCTTTTTTCTGAAATATCAAGATTTGAGATAACTTTAATACGGTTAATAACTAAATTGACAATTGTTTTATCAAGATCCAAATGTTTTTTCAAAGCACCGTCCATACGTAAACGTACTTCACCCTTTCGTTCACCACTCTCAATATGTATATCACTCGCTCCTTTTTGCAAAGCCTGGAAAAAAAGAGAATTCACCAATTTGATAATGGGGGCAGACTCTTCTGAAGAGAGTAAATCTTGCGAATTTCGAATAAATTCAAGTAAATCTGATTCTACTTCAATAAGCTCATCTGAAGTGGTTCCCATATCTTCAAAATCAGAACCTGTCTGGATTTCTAAAAATTTATTTTTAAGTCGTTCAAAACTTTCCGCATCTACTATACTAACAGGACAATCTAAAGAAAGTTTGGAAAAATAATTAAGTGCTTCTCCTAATGTATCTTCTTCAACTATGGCTGTTTTTACTCCATTCAATTCAGAAAAAAGCAACGAATGTCTAATAGCGAGCTTATGATTAAATTCATCTTCCCATAAAGGCTCTAAATTAACATCTTGGAGACGTGGGAAAAACATCGATTACTCCTCTTTCCAAATATCAGCGCTGTAAGGGTTTTTAGGTAAATGTTTTCTACGTATTCGATGACTGGCATCAGAACCCAATGTGTTGTTTGTTTTCATACTAGCTTTTTGAAGCAATCCCCTTCTTACAAAAGAGTTATACCGCGTTTGTATATCTTCTAATTCTACCAATGCAGAGCGTAGACGCTTCAAATCTCCACTTTTTCTTACAATATAAGGGGTAAGATAGATAACAACATTAATTTGCGTATTTACATCAGCATCAGAACGAAACAAGGTGCCTAGAACAGGGATTTCTCCTAATACAGGTACTTTAGTAGAATTTTTACCCCCTGCACTTTTCATTAAACCTCCTAAAATAATAGTTTCTCCATTATTAACTATAGCATTGGTTGTAACTTTACGTTTAGTTGTTGTAGGTCTATCTGCAGAAGCACTTGAACCAGGGAGAATGTCTTCTATCTCTGCTTCCACTTCTAGTGTCACCTTATTATTGCTTGAAAGTCTAGGTTTCACTTTAAGAGTAATCCCTATATCTTCTCTAGAATAATTATTGATAATATTGCCTTGTCCTTGTGTTGACTGCTGTGCCTGCGTTAAAATGGACTGCGTCTGTCCCACTTGTATAGTAGCTTCTTTATTATTTGTACATAATACCGAAGGCTCTGAGAGCACATGTGCTGCACCACCCTGTTTCAGAAGATCAAATTTTGCACCCAATGCAAATACTTGACTAATTCCATTATCAAACTTAAAAGGTCGATTGTCTGTTACGATTTGATTTCCATTGTTATCAAACCTTGTGGTTTGTGAATTAAGAAAACTCAGCAAATTTGGAGAAATATTCAACGAAGAAGCACCCAAATTCGCTGCTGCGGAAAAAAGTCCTTTGGATGTAATTTTACCTCCCTCAAATCCATATTTGATTCCTATTTGTGATGCTTTATCTGTATTGATTTCAACAATACGAGCCTTAACATAAACTTGGGCTTGTGGCACATCTATCTTTTTCACTGTTTCTCTTATGTTCTTTATCTGTTCTCCTGTAGCAAGAACAATAAGTGAATTTCTTTCTACATCAGACACTACCATAGCCTTTGAAGGTGGTTTTCCTCCTTTACGTGGCTGTTTAATGGCTACTGAGTTCATTTGTGACACCAGTTTAGAAAGAATTTTTTCCATCTCTTCAACATTTGAGTTTTTAAGTTTAATCACATACATTTTTTGGGTTTGGTCTTCCCCTTTTAAATCAAGTTTTTTAATATATCGAATCATACGATTGTTATTTTCAGTTTTCCCTACCAAAATAATAGAATTCGTTGCTTCATCCTTAAAAACATCTACTTTTTCACTCTCTATAGTTTGTGGAAAGAGTTTTTTAGACATGCTTTGTGCATTTTTAAACACATCTTTTACTGTTGAATTTTTTAAATGCACAACCGTTGATTGTTTCTCTCCTTTAGACTCTATCGCTTTAATAATTTTAGAAATAGCTCGCAATGTTCTTGGGTTAGCAGTAATGGCTAATACATTATTTTCTTTAAAAGAGATTACTTTAGCATTTTTATGTAATAAAGGTTTAATTTTTGCACGCATAACGGCAGCATTTGAGGTTTTCAATGGAAACATTACTGTTTTCATTGTATCTCCATCTATATTACTTCCTACATCTAACCCTTCTCCTGCTGCATTTGCTCCTTTGACTACTTTATAATACTCTCCCTGATCTATAAGTGCCAATCCTTTTCCTCCCAAAATAGAGTTCGCTAACGAAAGTAAAGAACTCTTTTTTATAGGTGTAGCAGAGACAAAATTAATTTTACCCTTGATATCGCTTTCAATCAAAATGTTTTTATGTGTTATTTTTGAAACCATTTCTATAAAATCTTTCACAGAAAGATTTCTAAAGTTCACATCAATTTTATCTTCATCTGCATGTAATCCTGTAGACACTACAAGTAAAATACCTAACACAATTTTAGTTAATCTCATATTCTAACTCCATTTCTTCTTTTCCTCTTTGAACAACCAAAGTAATGTTGTCCATATTTTGAATGTTTTTATACACATTAAAAGCTGCATTATAACTATTTATCTCTTGTCCATTAATGGATTTTATTATATCATCTCTACGTACGCCAAGTTTGGCAAATGGAGAACCTTTACGAACAAAAGTAACACGAAAACCTACTAAATCTTTTCCATTTCTCATTTCCCCTATACCTATGTTTTTGTAGATGTCATCCATATTTTTTGCATAATGCTCAAGCAACGAGCGATCAATAATTTTATGGTCACCCGCATCTGTTATATCCCCTTTGGATACTGCTTTTTGCGATACTGATTCTTTTGTGAGCATACCCTTCATAGAGACACTTCCTGAAGATTTTCCTTTCACCAGGTACAGTTTATAAGTTTTGGCATCTTTTGAAAAAATAGCAAAATTATTACCTGCGCCTTCCAATACAAAACCATTAATCTTTTCTCCTCGAGAAAGCACTTTTGTCTTTCCTTTATAGCTAACTGTAACGACTGTAGCATCCGGAGCATTATAGAGCGCTAAAAGTTTTATCTCTTTAATATTTCCGGATATTTTCTTTACCGGTAATTTTTTTGTTATTTCAACTGGTGCAGCTGCTTCATTCGGAGTAAGTTTTACCCTATAATAAAGTGCTTTACCTCCTTTTTGATTCACATAATTTTCTCCTTTAGAAGGTAGCCAAATTACTTCAACTGTAAACCACAAGACTTTCATGATAAGCATCAATAAAAGCACACTCAAAATATACTTAAATACCTCTGGTTTAAAAAGATGTTTCATAGTGCCATCCTTTTTCATCCTGCTTCAATGAAGGTTTTAGCATTTCGATGCCTTTACTTTCATTGAAGTCCAAACGTATTTTTTTGTCGCTTAAACCTGCAACGCCATTTAATTGACCAAAAGAACCGTGTGAATTTATGTGTATATGTAAGGGATCCCAAACTGCATATGTCAACGTCATTTTTTCAGCATAAGTAGGAACCATGCTTTTCAAAGAATCATCCAAAGTGAGCTTTTCAAGTGTTATATTTGTATAAAACAACAACGTGAAAATATGTACTTTTTCTACACTTGCTAACTTAATACCTTTAACATAGACATCTGCTTGTTCGATATTGAAACTAAAAATCCCTTCATTCATCTTTTTTTCATTTATCTTAATAGTCTTATTTGCAAGTATCTGTTCTGCCTTGTAGTAAAGTGCCTGTTTAGGCATAAATAACAACAAGGAAAACCAAATGACCCCCAAGGCTATCAAAGTCTTTTTTACCATTTGCATTTGAACTCCACATTGTAAGTTGACCCCATTTTTTGTATATCTAAAAGAGTGATTTCTACAGGTAAATTTAAAATTTTTGTTACAAGCTTATTAAGCTTATTTGCACTTAAGGCAGTGTAATTTACTGTAAGTTTCTTTCCTTTTTGATGCCATTGTACTTTTGAATCTGGAATAAGTGAATGAAGTGCTGTTAATTTTTTACTTGCCTTTTTGTTGGCCCATATTTTTTTGAGAGCTATAACTTCTTTAAGTTCTTCTAGAGTATGTTGAGTACTCTGTATAGCTTGTGCCTGAGAAACTATTTGTGAATGCTTATAAGCATAGGCTCCCAGCATTACAACAAATGCAAACAAAGCAATGAGTTCATTTTGATAACTTTTCCAACTCATAGTGCCCCCTCTATATGCAAATCTGTACCACCTTTAACTTTTGTTGTATGGTAATGAGCCTTTTTGGCTAACTCTTTAACACGTTTTGCCACCTCTTCATTAGTACAGGAAAATTGTGCCTGAAAATTTTTGGGAGTTACCTTTAACGAAGTCAATGTCACTCCCTTAAAAATCATGCTAGCAAAGGTTTTTACTGCGTTTCGTTTTTTACGTTCTTTTATATCAAGTGCTCTATACTTCTCTACAATGCCTGAACGGGCATAAGAACTTTGTAGCGCAGGATATGCTGCATATAGACTTTGCAGTTCATCATTTTCTGATTTATTTTCTCCACCATAGCGTGTACCTTCAAAGAAAAATATTCCTGCAAAAAGGATAAAAAGTGTAGCAAGCAAAAATGCTTGTTTTTGTGTAATCAAAGCACTTGAACCCCTTTGCAATGTTAAACCTTTTTTAGGCATCATACTGCTATCTATACGCAATAAAGGCTTCTCTTCATTTCCTAGTGCACTACGAGGGACAAGTACTACAGTATTATCAATAACAATTAAAGCTTCTTTTTCGCTAAGAACCAATGGTGATACAAAAGAATCTACTGCCTGCTGTGCAAAAAAAAGTTTGGAAACTTTATCTGCTGAGATACCTTTGCTCTCCAAAAATGCTGTAATCTCTGTTATGCTATATGCGATGAATACCCATGCCTCTTCTTCTTTAATGACAAAGTAGTTATAAGCAACACCATCTTCAAGAAGTCCTTCAAAAAGAGATGGAGCTATCTTCTTTGCCTGATAAGCAAACTTAACAGGTATGGCCTCTCTCTTTAAAGTGTAAAACTGTGGTGTTAATACTATATTGACACTTTCATTTGAAGTTACTCTTTCCATAGAGCGATATACAAGAAGTAACTTTTTATCTGTTCCCATAAAATTCAAAATGTTTTGCCTCTCCTTGAATATATTTAAATCTAAACTGATATTGTCTTTTTGCACTTTTAAAAGAAACTGTGCATTCACTCTCTTCTAAAAATTTACCTACAATAAGCTTTTCTTGGCTGGCATAGTTCCCGCCATTATTATTAACAAAAGACTTCAAGCTTCCTTTTTGAGGGTCACTATACCATTCTCTTACAGACTGCAAATCAAGATCAAAAAGTAATGCTATGAGTTCAGGGGATGCATATTCTGCATCTATACGTGTTGCCGTGCTCGAAAAAGTAAAATATTTTTTCCACGGAATACGACTTGCCTCAGGGTCATCTACTTCAAGTTGATATCGACTTACAATTTGCGCAAACTGTTCATATGATATAATACCTTTTTTTTGTCTAAGTCTGCTGTATGCCTGCTGTATAAATTTTTTTTTCCCGCCTATCGCATCGACTAACATTTCTTCTAATCGTGTTGGGTCTTCCAGTGCATATTCTTGTGCTAAGGTATCAAAAACCATTTGTGCAAAATTATACTGTATCTGCATTCCTGTATTATTTTCCAATGCAAGCCAATTTATAT
>JALSSQ010000136.1 GCA_026984165.1 Sulfurovum sp. | reverse complement strand
CTAAAGATATTTCTGCACTATTGTTTCTATGCTCCACCTCATGATCAAGAAGCATTTTTACTTTTTTTAATGTCATCTAAAAGGTAAAATGCTCACCCAAATAGTGTTTTCGTACATTCTCATCATTTTTAATCTCATCACTTGTACCCGTGGCAAGCATCTCTCCAGACCGCATGACATAGGCTCTGTCACAAATACTCAATGTTTCGCGTACATTGTGATCGGTAATCAGTATCCCCATATCCAGCTCTACAAGCTGAGCAATAATCTTTTGTATATCAATCACCGCAATTGGATCAACTCCGGCAAAGGGCTCATCAAGCAGCAAAAATTTTGGCTCACCTACCAAAGCTCTGGCTATCTCAACCCTTCTACGTTCTCCCCCACTAAGACGAATGCCCAAACGTGAACGAATAGGTTCAATGTTGAAAATTTCAAGCAGTTTTTCTATACGTGGTTTGATAATATCATCAGATAAATCCAATGCTTCTGCAGCAATGAGTAGATTTTCTTCTACACTTAAATCTTTAAAAATACTTGATTCTTGAGGTAAATATCCTATACCCATTTGTGCTCTTGCACTTAACGGTAACCTGGTAATATCTTCACCATCTAAAAATACCTGACCTTCTGTAGCATCCGTCAATCCACAAACCATGTAAAATGAAGTCGTTTTCCCTGCACCGTTGGGTCCCAAAAGCCCTACTATCTCTTTAGACTTTACACGTAACGAAATGTCATGCACAATTTGCGTTTTTTTGATGGTTTTGGCTAGGTTTATGGCTTCTAGTGTGTGCATATCAACTCTCTATTTTATAAATTCTGCCATTTTCAGATGGCGCTATCTCAATCAGTACAACATTATAGCCAACACCTTCTAAAAAGGCTTTAAGTGCATCACTTCCCCACTCAACTATATGCCATCCAGACTTTTCAAACTCCTCAAAAAGCCCCATCTGCATGAACTCCTCATGCTCCAGTCTATAGAGGTCATAATGGTAAAGATTTTGCCCCTCTTTGCCCTCATAACATTGTTGGAGTGAAAAAGTAGGAGATGTAACCTCACTGGCTATGCCTTTGGCTTTGGCTATGGCTTGTGTAAGGGTCGTTTTGCCTGCTGCCAAGTCTCCACGAAGAAATACAATGGCATCTTGAGGCAGTGTCTCATTGAGGTATTGTACAACCCTGTCTAATGTGTTAAGTGATGCTTCTATCTCTTTCATTTTTAATTTTTAATTTTTAATTTGTGACTAATATCTGCCATAGCATCTAAATGTGCCAACGCCTTTGCGCTGTCAAGCTGTTGCTCTGCCATTGCAATCGCTTCTGGAATATCGACAACATTTCCATCTAAAAAGAGTGCAAAGGCGGCATTAAGTACCACAATGTCTCTTTTAGCCCCACGCTCTTCACCTGAAAAGATATCTCTGGTTATCTGGGCATTATGTCTGGCATCACCACCAAGTATCGCTTCTTTGGGAGCCAGCTTAAATCCAAAAGTCTCTGGATGTATCTCACCTTCAAAAATGCGCCCTGTGGTAACATAAGCAAAAACAGTATTGGCACTGATACCTATCTCATCCATCCCATCCAAACTAGAGACAACATAGGCTTGTTTAGCATCTAAACCTACAAGTGCCTCTGCCATTACTTTGACATAAGAAGGGTCAAAAACACCCAAGAGATATTTCTGTGCTTCAGCAGGATTGGTAAGCGGTCCCAATAAATTAAAAATAGTTCTATGCTCGATACTTTTACGTATAGGCATAATGTGCTTCATCGCAGGGTGATGGTCTGTGGCAGGGAAAAAGCAAAAACCTGTCTCTTCTAGCATTTTGATTTTGTTCTCTAAAGTCAAATCCAAATTTAGACCCAAAGCCTCCAATACATCGGTTGAACCAGAGTTGGAAGTAATGCTTCTGCTTCCATGTTTAGCTACCACACGTCCCATAGAAGCAAGCAGAAGTGAGACAGTTGTGGAGATATTAAAACTCCCAGATTTGTCTCCTCCTGTGCCTACAATGTCTATGGCTCTTTCTCTCAGTTCATCTGAGAGATTCAGCTTAATGGAGTGCTCACGCATCACAGCAGCCGCAGCTACTATATCTTCTCCCGTCTCACCCTTTTCATAAAGGTCTATGAGAAACTGACGTGCCTCTTGCTCTGGCATTTCGTTGTTAAATAGTTTTTCAAACTGTTGTTTTGTATTCATGGTCATCTCCGTAAATCTCAATTCTATATTGACCTTCTGTATCAAGGGCAGATATAGAATCTGCCCCTACAACTCTTTTACATATTCCTCTTTTTGAGACTTAGGAATCGTCTTTGTCTTAGGTATCTGCAACACTTCATAATGCTTGGCACCTTTAAGGTATTCTATCGTAATTTTATCACCAATCTTCACATCTTTGGAGGCTTTGGCTTTCATATTGTTGACAGATACTACGCCAGATTTAAGCATATCTGTAGCAATAGTACGTCGTTTTACTACATTTACAGCTGAAAGCCACTTATCTACACGCATCCAGACCTTTCATTTTTCACTTCTCATTTTTCGTTTTTCATTTCAATGATTTTCAATCATTGACGAAACATCTCCTCGGCAAGCTTCGCTTCCATCACACCCTTCATCGTAAGCCCACCATCTTCAGAAATGTACTGTTCATCTTTAAGCATTTTAAAGACCTCTTTACACTCTTTCATCTCAAACATACCCGTCTCAACTAGCATCTTTTGTATGTCATTTAGTGTCTCTTCAGGCTCTTTTTTCATGAGTGCCAAAAGACAGACACGTTCTACTACATTTTCTTCATTCATTTTATTTTCCATTAAATAATGTCGTGGTGAACGCCCTTGTAAGCCATATTTTTTGCACACCTGCAAAAAATATGTAGCGTTTCGAGAACCACGACGACTTTTGCTTACTTTTCTAGAAAAGTAAGAGAATCACAACGCCACAATTGAAACAAAATGGCGATGTAGACAATTAATGTAAATCCGCGTTCAATACCACTTCACGCGTACTTCTACGCACCACTATCTCACCAGTAGTAGAGTTCTGTCTAAAGTGAAGCCCGT
>JALSSQ010000135.1 GCA_026984165.1 Sulfurovum sp. | reverse complement strand
GCATCTCTTGCTCCTTATAATTAAGATATGTCAAAATTATAAGCTTGCAAGTTTAACCATATCTAAACCATACAATATTCTGTGGCTCTCATAGAAAGTTTTTTGTAGTTTTAATGTATACTCATATTATGCAAAAAAATATAAATAAATATTATCAGATGGCTATATATTTGGGTAGAGCTCCTTTATCGATTGGACTCTTAATTTTCTTTATGTGGTTTATAACACGTAATAGTACATTATTGTTAGCAGGAGCAACGACAATTTTATTAGGATTATTTTCTGTTTCAATTGGTCTTGTTAGCCTTGGAATATATGTATATAAATCAAAAGAATACGGCATAGCAAAAATTAAAATACTTAAAGCACTAACAATACTGCTAATTAATTTCCCAATAGCTTTCTTATTGATATCTATATCTTCTTATCTTAGTTCAACTTTTACAATTCAAATTAATAATCAATCACACAAAATAATTACAGATATACATTTTATTGAACATGATAAAATATATAAAATACCTGATGTTAAAGCCCATAGTAAGATACAACATGATTTTCATTTTCAATCAGAAGGGAAAATAACATATTCATTAACAATTGGTAAAGAACAATATACAGGGACGTTATTCGGGTACATTACTTCTGGTATTCATGGAGAAGCACAAATCACCATTAATAGTTTTGTCAAAATAAATGTAGAGACGAATACATCAATTATGTAATTATCACGAAAATAATTTTTTCTTACCGTGCATTCAAATCATCCATAGAGAGTTCCGAGACATTGGTTTTACCCATGACAGCCAGTAGTGACTGTACGCCATGCAGGAGTTCGTTATGGTAGTTGGCTACATGTTTGGCTTTTTGGAGGACGAGGTATTTACTTCGTTTTCCCTCATCCATCGTTGCAAGCCCTACAGGGCAGTTACGTCCCCCAGCTCCCGAACACTCTCTGGCACGTATGCACCCCGCTGATATCATAAATCCACGGGCAATATTGATGAAGTCAGCACCATGACAAAGCAACTCTATCACGTCATCTGGTGTAAGCACTTTTTCAGCGGCAATGATTTTGATGTCATCACGTAAACCATAGGCTTCAAGTACCTCCACCACAATGAGCAATGCTTCACGGATAGGCAGACCTATCTTAGACATCATCTCAAGTGGTGCTGTGGCAGATCCACCATCACCTCCATCTATGGTAAGAAAATCAGCGATGCTTTTACCTGCCTCTTTTCTGGCTTTTAATGCCTTGGCATAAATCTCAAACTCCTCTTTGGTGGAGATGACTATTTTGTAGCCCACAGGTTTACCTGAGAGTGCTTGAAGCTCAGAGATGAAGTCAAAAAATGTCTCCATGTCACTGGCATAGGGAAAACGGTTTGGGCTTATGAGGTCTTTGTGTGCAGGTATGCCTCTGTAGTAGGCGATATCATCACTCACTTTAGTCGCTAGAAGTTTTCCACCTGTCTGTTTGGCTCCTTGGGCGAGTTTGATTTCTGTCATTTTGGCAAAACGCATCACTTTTTGGTAGCGTTCTTTATCAAAATTGCCATCTATATCACGCACACCATAGAGTCCTGAACCTATTTGAAAGGTAATATCAGGGATACTTTTGGGTACTGTTTCTGGAAAATAAGATAAATCTTTTGTCCAATCTATACGAAAATAGAGCAATTTAATATTATCAAATATAAATGAGCCTCTGTCATTTTGTCGTACCACCATTTTACGGTATACGCGTTGAGAAACCTCTTTATTGGTTAATAATCGCATCACTCTGTACACACCTTTGGCAAACCATGTACCCTCTTTTATTTCCAAGTAATCAGTACAGTTACAGTCTTCCACATTGAGTGTGGCTAAAAAGTTGGAAGTAAGTCCACCCTCACCTGTGTTAATGGGAAATCCAGCTTTAAATGCCCCTATGGAAAAGGCACGTGTACCTTCTGGAGAGATAGCCCCATCACTCATAGCAGATCGTCCTACGATACTACGACTTACAAAGGGAGTTTTTCTCTCTTTTCCAAAGGTGACTGAAAAATCTTGCTGTACTTCGGAAACTTCTTTTACAAAATTGGCATGTTTAAAAAGTGTCTTTTGGTTGCCATAAGGTTTGGTAGGAGAAAAAGAAAGATAGGGACTCTGTTTTGCTGCTACCTTATTGATCCACTGTATTTTTTCAAAAGAGTCAAAAAAGGTTTCGTCTCCAAAATACTGACGCATAGGTCCACGTAATGCATAAAAAAGGTAACGCATACGTCCTATGAGTGGGTAATTAATAAGAAGTTGGTTCTTACGTTGTATAAATCTGTCATAAATAAAAAGAGAAACAAGCACAAATAGAATAATAAGAAGCAATAATTTTAACAAAATGCCCCAATCTGCATTGAGTAGCCTAAACTGAGAAAAAAAGGTTTCATTATTCATCGTTACCATCCTTGAAAAGTAGATTGTCCAAACTGTATTTTCCGGCACCAAAAGAGGCAAAAATAGAAAGAAAAAGGAAATAATACAAAGGGATTTCTATCCCATTGTTTGCTACAGAAAAGCCATGTGACTCATGGACAAAAAACATCGCACCCAACATCACAAAAGAGAGCAGTACAGATATTTGCCGTGTAAAGAGCCCTAAAACCAACAAAACGATACCTAAAACCTCAATACCGGATACTAAATAGGCAGAAAATGTTGAAAAAGGTATCTGAAGCGTTGCAAACCACTGAGCCGTTGCATCCAAATCTTTTACTTTAAGGAGCGCCGGCTTTACAAAACCATAAGCTATCGTAAAACGTGCCAAGACCATAAAAAGATGTTTCGGATACGAAAAAAGCACCGATATCTCCCCTATAAGATTTTTAAACATAACACTCCTTTAGTACACAGTTTTTACATAAGATTATTATACACTTTTAAATGTGTAGCTTGTATGCACTAATAAACTATTGGAATATATTTTGAAAAAACTACTTTTTTTACTTTTACTCACCCCTCTCATGCTTTTAGCACAACACACTGTCGCCCTGCAAGTCCTTGGCTCTGGTGGCCCAGAGATGGGTGACAAGCGTGCCTCCTCTGCCTATGTTG
>JALSSQ010000134.1 GCA_026984165.1 Sulfurovum sp. | reverse complement strand
AGTATCGCTTAATAAGAGCATCTAAATTATTACTATCTTCGCAAAACTGTATTTCATACAATGTTTCTGAAAGTGGATTTATGCGTAAATTGCTCGAAGCTCCTTTAAGCAAATGACCAATTTTTTGAATAGTAGCTAAATCACCTTTTTCATATGCTTGTAACATTTTTTCAGTTTCTACATGAGCCTGTTCAATAAAATCGCATACAAACTCTTCAATGAGTTCTACCGGCAATGAGAGATCATTTGCTGCTTCTTCTAATTGAAAATCAAAGTGTATAGGTTCAATTTCATTCAGATTGATAGTACCAAATCCCTTAGATTCACTTTTGGCTGTTTTCGCAGGTTCTTGTATCGTTTTAGATTTAACTTCGGTTTCATTGGGAATATTTTCTACAGTTGTCGTTTCTGTTTCTGTTGTGAATCTGGAAAGTGTAGCATAAAATAGTTCAATGGTGTTTTGACTATCCTGTGCAGGGTGCATAGAAAGTTTTTCCATTATAGTATTTACATTTGGAAGTTGCAGTACCTCTGCTAGTTGTGTTAATGTAGCAATTGCAGAATCACGCTGTTTGGTGTCTGTACTTTGAAGATCGTTTTCCAATGAGAGAGCAGTATCAATATATTCATTTAAAAAATTTTTATAATCTTCAGAGGAGATACCAATACTGCTACTGACTTGATCCAAATTAATGACAATAGGACTAGTATTTAGTTCTATTTCTGAATCTTCCGACATATCAGGAAGTGATACAGGTTTTTGTATCGTCTCTAATGAAATTTCTTCTATAGTATCTATAGGTTCGGTGGGAATAGTTAAATCAAATAGTTCTAGTTCATCGTCTTTTTGTGATTCTACAGGTTTTTCTATATCATCTGAAATGAAGATTTCTTCTGTTTCGTGTGTCTTTGATACGTTGATTTCAGGTTCATCTTTTATGATAGAGGGCTCATTTTTTAAAAAAATTAAATCATCTGTGTCTTCTGTTAAAATTTCATCATTTGATGGTGCTTCTTCTTGTATGTTATTATTTAAGGAAATTTCTTTTTTATTTATTGCAGATACGTCTTCTTCTTGCTTATTGAGTTGTATCAATGTAAAATTTCCCATGATACTTGTAAGGGAAGATTTTCTTACATCAAAAGTTATAGGTGTTTCATTTTGTGTAGTAATACAAATGCTTGTTTCTGTAAGAAACGCAAAACTTGTTTCATTTAAGGCAATTTGTTTACTTAGTGTTTCTATATTTTCAATATGAAGTAAATCTAAGAGTGCATTATCAACAGCAATAATTTGATTTGTATGGTTTGTTATATAATACATGTATTACAATATCCTTTTTTTAGTCATTTTGATTTTCTTTTTCTAACATACTCACATATAAAGGAGCAATTTCTGCTATTTCCTCGGAAGAGGCAGGTCGTCTAGCAGCAGTATAACCAGAAATTTTTTTATCACTATATACAGGAGTGATATGGGAATAGGCCCAATAATGTCTTCCATCTTTACGTAAATTTTTCACAATACCTGTCCACTCTTTTCCTGATTTTATGGTTTTCCAAAGCTCTTTAAACGCAGCTTTTGGCATATCTGGATGCCTAATAATATTATGGTTGGAACCTACCAATTCATTTTTTGAATATCCTGCTATTTCACAAAATTTACGATTGGCATATGTAATAATGCCTTTTAGATCTGTTGAACTTATAATTAAGCCTTTTGTAAATTCATATTCTTCATTGATGGGATGTGGCTTGTGCATAATAATGACCTCAATAAATAATTTTCAAATAGATGCATTATGCAAATGAAGATAATAGCACTTTCTGCAATCTAACAATCTACACTCATGCATTACATAAGGAGTGAAGCCTCCAAGATTTATGATATTCCGAAAAATGAATATTACTAAACATGTATAAAAATATCTAATCATATTAAAACTGTATAACAATAAAGCTAAAACTAGAATGAATTAAGAAAAGTTTTTAGTAAAAAATATGAAAAAAACATAATCTTGCAGAAAGTGTATCAAAAAAATGTCAAAAAAAGTCAATTATCTATCTCTTTTTTTAAAATGTTAGCTGTATTTTGATTGGTTGCTTTGCATAAATCTTCAAAAGAAGCTTGTTCTATCGCTTCAAATGTTCCAAAATATTGAATAAGTTTTGCCACAGTGGCTTTTCCGATACCTTTTTTATCAAGCAGTGAAATTTGTCTATCTTCTTTGCGTTTTTTGTTTTGGTGGTAGGTGATGGCATAACGGTGTGCTTCATCTCTTTGGCGTTGTACCCAATGGAGGCGTTTATCGTTAGGCTTTAACTCTAAGAGCCCTTGTGTGGTGTAAAGCATATCTTTAGCAGCACCTTTTGCGCGGTGTGCTTTGGCATCAAGTTTTTCTTTGGCTATGGCGATAACATCGAGATTTACTTGCGCTTCTTTAAGTAAGGTGAGTGCGAGATTGAGATTGGCTTGTCCTCCATCGAGTATCCATAAATCAGGAGCTGGCTCTGTGCTAAACTTTTCTATACGGCGAGAGAGAAGCTCTTTCATTTGCCCATATTCATCACGTGCATGGAGTTCGTAGCGTCTATAGCTTGACTTGTTCCATTTTCCTTCATCCCACACTACCATCCCTCCAACGGTTGCTACCCCCATCATGTGTGAGTTGTCAAAGGTCTCTACGCGGTAGGGGATAGCGCAAAGGTTAAAAAGGTCTGCAATACGTTGTTCCATGATGGTGTCATCGTCTCTTTTTTTGAGTAACTCTTCACAGTTTTGTATGGCCAAAGAGACAAGTTTGGCTTTTGCCCCTCGTTGAGGGGTGAGTATCTCTATCTTTCTGTCAAACCGTGTGCTTAAGGTAGAGGCAACTTGGGGTGCATCTTCAAAGGGGTGCGCCGTTAAGATCTGTTTTGCAATATGGGGAGTCTCTATCGTATAAAATTCCAAGAGTGCCTGTCTGTAGGCCTCATTTTCATCAAAAATATGGGTATGCCTGAAGTAACTGTAGCTTGAAGAGATGATTTTCCCTCCACGCATAAACATTTTGACGATGACCCCACGTTCATCTCCGTTTTGGATGGCAAAAATGTCAATGTCAAGGTTATTTGCCAAGTCG
>JALSSQ010000133.1 GCA_026984165.1 Sulfurovum sp. | reverse complement strand
CAGTGCAATACCTGCTGACATATTGGATGCATACAGCACTGGCATTTTTTTAGAGGCTTCTTCCATAAGATTTTGCTGGTGTTCTGTAAACCCTGTCGTTGCTATGACCAATGGTGTAGGGTTTTCCAGCGCTACTTCACACAATGCCTGCGTGGCAGCAGGTGCTGAAAAGTCTATCACGATATCACAGTTTTCTAACAACACTTTCATACTGTTTGTCACTAGTATATCACTTGGTAAATCTCTTTTTAGCTCATCAAATACATGCACTGCACCTAAAGGCAACTGACTATCATGCAACAAGGCATCTACCAAAAGATTACCCACTCTACCTGTACTACCTACGATGCCTACTTTTGCCATTACTGTCTCTCCTGAAGATATGATATTACCTGCAACGCTGCGATGGAGCCATCTCCTGCGGCAGAGACGACCTGCTTGGGTGCTTCTATACGTATGTCACCTGCAGCAAACAGACCCTCTACCGATGTTTTCATGTTCAAATCCACAATCACTTGACCCCACTCATTCGTCTGGCAAATAAATGCACCGTTTTCATCTTTGAGCACTTCATTGCGTACATTGTGCCCCACAAAGACAAAGAGTCCGGTATTTGCCATGTCAGTGATGTCACCTGTTTTGGTGTTTTTTATCTTGACACCCTGAAGTCCCATAGCATCACCATATGCCTCTTCTATGATAGAATCGTAAATAAAATGGATATTCTCTTTGCGTGTTGCCCTCTCTATTGTAGGGGGTGCTGCCCTAAAAGTGTCACGCCGATGTACTACATAGACATCACTACAGATATTGGAGAGATAAAAGGCCTCTTCAAGTGCAGTATCACCACCACCAAGTACAGTGACAGGTTTATCTTTGTAGAAAAAACCATCACAGGTTGCACAGGTACTCACCCCTTTACCAAAGAAGGCATCTTCACCCTTAAAGCCTGCACGCTTTGGTGTTGAGCCCGTACAGACGATGGCTGTCATCGCCTCAACCTCTTCTCCACCCTCAAGTGTAATCACAAAATGCTCGTTATGCTTAGCTACACGTTCTACTTTTTTGAGTTCATGTTTCAACCCAAAGTGAAAACACTGCTCTTGCCAGGTATTCATAAAATCCAAACCTGTTTTGCTCTCATCAAAAAACCCTGGGTAGTTCTCTATCTCAGAACTCTGTGTAATCTGCCCTCCTGGCAATCCCATCTCAAACATAGTTACATTTTTCAATCCACCACGTGTCGCATAGAGTCCTGCCGTCAATCCTGCTGGTCCACCACCGATAATCGCACAATCTAGCATCTAAAATCCTTAAAAATGTTTAAACAAATAATTATTGAAATTATACACTTTAAATACTTGGTTAATAATTTTTAAGAAAATATTTTTGAGGAAGTTTTTTTAGATGTGACTAGTCACATGAGCCTACTGCTGAAGTAGACCCAGTGTCAACAATCTCTTGTTATAAATTTCCTTAATGGTAATTTTATACAAGAGACATGTAAAGGGCTTTGCCCTGTAACGTTCTATTATAGTATTGCGTTAAGTTTTTCAGCAAATGCATCTTTTGAAGCTGCACCTACCATCTGATCTACCATTTCACCATCTTTAAAGAAAAGAATTGCTGGGATAGAACGAATACCGTATTTTACAGCGATATCTTGCTGTTCATCTGTGTTGACTTTTGCAATCGTTGCTTTACCGTCAAAATCTTCAGCCAACTCTTCGATAACAGGAGCAATCATTCTACAAGGTCCACACCATGGTGCCCAAAAATCTACCATCGTTACACCCTCTTTGATTGTTGCATCAAAATTGTCATTTGTCAATTCTACATATTTTGCCATATTTGTTCCTTTGTTTATTAGTTTCAAAAATTATAGCACAATTTCATTAGAAGTGTATTGCTATAACTTATATTTTTTATAATATCTGTACTCTGTGTAATAAATGTGTACAATTCGGACGCAATTGGTCTCATTTGAGTATATCGAGTACAATTTCTGGAAATTGTGCAGACCGCGTACCTTCTATTGCCTTTGTTTCCCTCCCTTTGACTGTATAAACAAATGATATTTTAGGTTTATCTGTGCTATTTTTGTTGGCACGATGCAAGAGCAAAGAGTGAAACAGTACCACGTCCCCTTTTTGCAAATCGGTAGAGACTTTTGTAGCGATGATTTTTTTATTTTCTGCATGCTCTTGGGAGAAATACTCTTTCTCATCAAACTGCGCTGCATCAAAGGTCATCTTATGACTACCAGGGATAAACTCCAACACACCATTTTCACTCGTCTCGGAGTCAAGTGCCAGCCATACACTTACTAGATTATCATCACTATAGCGCCAGTAGCGTCTATCTTGATGCCATTTTGTTTCAGAACTATAGTAAGGCATTTTGGTCATTATAGAATTATGATGTGCTGTCACAAGCACCACTTCATCATTTAAAACCTGTTGCAATACAGGACGTATCTTCTCATCCTCCATCCATGTTTTAAAGCGTATATCACGTGTATATACCTGACGCAATCTGCGCACTGTAATATGCGCTTCTTTGGCATGAGAACTATAATCTGTCACAGCCGTACGATACTCCTTGTCACGACTGTCATACCCTATCTCAGTCTCTATAGGTTCTATCTTGGCATCCAGGTGTGCCTTGGCTACACGCAAGATATCATCACAACGCTCTTCATCCAAAAATCCACGCAAAACAAGGTAGCCATTTTTATCAAATTGTGCTAATTGTGCTGCGCTAAGTTGCATAAGAGTACCTTTAGAAAAAGATTATTGATGATTATAGCGTAACATTCTCTATAAATTCAACTTCTGCCCCATGTACTATCAATGCATCGATACTAAACGGCATATCTAGCCCCTTGGTTTTCATATAGTAGTGTGCAGAGTTCACCACTTTTCGAAGTTTGGCAGGCGTTACATTATAGACAGGGTCAAAGCTATCAGACTTCCCACTTTTAACTTCTATAAAATGCAAAACATCATCATACTTGGCAATGATGTCTATCTCCCCCAGTTTCCTTGCAAAATAGTTACGTTCCAGTATCACATAGCCCTTTTGTTCTAAAAACTCAGAGGCACGGTTTTCGCTTTGCTCTCC
>JALSSQ010000132.1 GCA_026984165.1 Sulfurovum sp. | reverse complement strand
AGCCGAAGCCATCAAAATGATAAGTGAAAATATCCAAGACAAAGAACTCCCTGCCATGTTCTTACTCGGTGACCGCTACATCAATTCACTTGAACAAATGAGCCAAAGCGACAATTCCAAATTTGTCATCTACCCTGCGGACTTGCAAGGGGCTATTAAGGGTATGTTAGGGAATGTGTTTAAGAAGTAAACCTTTTATCGTGACAACGATGAACGTCGTCACGAGTTAAAATTTACTTATAAAAATGCTGATAATCCTTCACACCATGCCAGTCACCACCCCATTTCCATCCATATTTTTTAAATATCTGTGTGGCTTTGTCGTGTTTGAGTAATAACGCTTTATCAGCTGGTGTATCTACCTTATGTTTTCTTTGTGCATATTTGAGTGATGCTTTATGTGCTATGTGCCCACTTCGTGAGACATAAGGATTTTCTATAGAGTTAAGGTCTATCGCTTTTCCGTAAGAGTGTTTTGACCACTTTTTAGAACCTGTTGCATTACGACAGTTAAAGGCAGAGGTATTGTCTGCTTCTATGGACTGCCAATCATTTGCTTTATAGTAGGAGACCAGTTTCATTTTATGTATAGGGTAGCCTATAGTATAGAGTGCATCAAAGATATGCACTACCTCATCTGCTACATCTTTATGCACTACCATCTCACCCATATGCCTCTGTTTATCAAAGCCAAGATATTTGATGCGAAGGTACCGTAAGTCCTGTAGTGCTACAGGACACCCTTTATGCCATGAATGACCTTGTATCATACGTGCTTTGAGTCTTGCATCAATCACAGAAATATTCTCCTGTGCTACAAGACAAGAAAACAATATTGACAGCAATAACAAAACTTTTTTAGCATACAAACTCACTCCTAATTCCTAATTCCTAATTCCTAATTCCTAATTTTATCAAGGTTTACCTTCCGTTTGCACCCATAAGTTATACTAAAATAAAAACAAAGGAAATAATATTATGGAACAACTCAAAACCTATGCCCTCATGACAGGACTTACTTTACTTTTCATTTGGTTTGGTGGGATGATAGGCGGTCAAACAGGTATGATACTCGCTTTTTTATTAGCAGCGGGGATGAACTTTTATGCCTACTACTACAGTGACCAGCAGGTACTCAAACATTATAATGCTATACCAGTAGATCATAACTCAGCTTCAGGACTTTACCATATCGTTCTCAAACTCACACAAAAAGCAGAACTACCCATGCCAGCTCTTTACATCATACCAGAGCAACAGCCTAATGCCTTTGCTACAGGACGAGACTATGAGCATGCCGCAGTAGCAGTGACACAAGGGCTACTTGACCTTATGAGCGAAGAAGAGGTAGAAGCGGTTATCGCCCATGAACTTAGCCATGTCAAACATTATGACATGCTTATAGGTACGGTGACTGCTACGATTGCAGGGGCTATTGCGATGCTTGCAAACTTTGGGATGTTTTTTGGAGGAGGAGACAGAGAGCGACCCAACCCTGTCGTCATGATAGCGCTTATGTTCATCATGCCCATGGCGGCTACACTCATACAAATGACTGTCAGCCGAAACCGTGAGTTTATGGCAGATGAAGGCTCTGCGCGTATGACAGGACACCCTGAGTGGTTACAGTCTGCTCTTGCAAAACTTGACAACTATGCCAGAGGTACTGTCTTGCCAGAGGCAGACCCTCAGACAGCACATATGTTTATCATCAACCCATTTTCAGGCAAAGATTTTTCACTCAGCCAACTCTTTGCCACACACCCAAGTACAGAAGAGCGCATAGAAAGATTAGAAGAACTAAAACGATTATAGGCTATAATCGTTTTATGAATAATCCATTTCTCATTTCTCATTTCTCATTTCTCATTGTTAAAGCCCAAGGCTTTAGAATATGAACGCCTTTGCTATACAACTCACCAATGGGTGCCTTGCATCTGACATCGAGCAAGAAGACCAAAACACTTTTCAAGCACTGCAAAAAATGGGTGCGATAGAAGAAGTAAACGGGCTATGGAGACTCCATTCACTCTATCGTGCAGGACGACTCTATGTCGGTAATGATGGACGTGGCTATGTCGAAGCAGCATTTAAAGAGCAAAAAGACCTCCTCGTAGAGCCTGACCATTTAGGCGATGCCAAACATGATGACGAGGTAGTGGTCAAACGTATCATCGCCAGACGTGGACGAGCTAGTGGCAAGGTAGTAGCCGTCATTGACAAAGCCCACCTCTTTACCATCGCCTACACCCACCGTGACGAACAAGGTAACTTTAGCATCCTCAACATCCGTACCGGAGAGCCTACACACGCTGTCATGGAGGGTATGGACTTAAAAGCCTTTAAACTCGGTACCGTACTCAAAGTCGATATCGATGATGACAAGGTTTTAGAAGTGCTTGGAAACCTGGATGATGCCAAGGTCGATGAGAAAATCTCTCTAGCCCTCTACAACCGTGAAGATGCCTTCCCACCAGAGTGTGTCACTGAAGCACTTGAGGTAGAAGATGTTGTCACCAAAGAAGCGCATCCAGAACGTATAGACCTCACCCATCTTGACTTTTGTACCATTGACCCAGTTACCGCCAAAGATTTTGATGATGCCATTTACTTTGACATGCAAGCACATACACTCTACGTTGCCATAGCCGATGTGAGCCACTATGTACCCTATTTTACTGCCATAGACAAAGAGGCAAAAAAAAGAGGCTTTACCACCTACCTACCGCACAAATCTTTTCCTATGCTCCCACGTGAACTGAGTGAAAATATCTGTTCGCTTAAACCCAAAGTTGACAGACTTGCCTTTGTCGCTAAAATAGAACTAGACAGAACCACGCTCAAACCCATAAAAGAAGCGTTTTTTGAAGCGATAATCCACTCTAAACACCGCTTTAATTACGATGACATAGACAAGATTATAGAGAACAACGGGTCGGAGGCTACAGGCAAAATAAAAGAGATACTCACCTACCTACTCCCTCTCTACGACATCACCAAACGCCTACGCAAAGCACGTTTACAAAATGGTTTTGACTTTAGAAGTGAAGAGACCAAAATAGCCCTAGATGCCGACCATCTACTCAAAAGCACAGAGATAGAAACTGGCACGCCATCGCACTCT
>JALSSQ010000131.1 GCA_026984165.1 Sulfurovum sp. | reverse complement strand
AGAGTAAACCTGGCGTTTGAAGAAACAAAACAATATCAAACTCAGACCAATACAAGTGTAGGTTTACGAATAAACATTGCACAAAATACATGGAAAATGATTCAAAAATATCCTTTTTTTGGTGTGGGTACGGGTGATTTTAAAGACGAATATGAACGCATAAACCGTATAAATACACCACATGCAATATCTACTTGTCAACCACACAATATGTATTTGTTGGTTTTAGCGCAATTTGGTCTTGTGGGATTGTTAATTTTTTTTACATATTTTATGAGCAAATACGTTGTGCAATGCAAAAAGAAAAAGGTATTGAAAAAGGAATAGGTGTCATGCTACCTATTGTTTTTATGATTATTATGTTTAGTGATTCCTATCTTTTGGGACATTTTACAACGATGCTTTTTGTTCTTTTTAGCGCATTAGTATATAAACCAGTAGATGAAATAAATGCATAAAATACTTATTATTATTCAACGTTCCAATGGTGATGTTTTCCTCTCTTCACCTCTTATAAATGCATTAAAAAACAAGTATAAAAATGTACAGATAGATATGCTTGTCAATGAAGATACATTAGGTATTGCAAAAATGTTAGACCATGTTCAGACTATCCATACTTTTTCTTATAAACGAAAAAAAGAACAGGGTTTTGTACAAGAACAAGATATCATCAAAGCCATTTATAAAAAATATGATATGAGTATCAATCTTACAGCAAGTGATAGAAGTGTCATCTATGCTCTTTTAGCATCTAAATATGCAATAAGTGCTGTTGAACCAGAAGAAAAGAAATCATGGTGGAAAAGACTTTTTTTAAAACACTCTTATCGTTTTGACAGTCAAGATTCCATTGTACGTAATAATATAAAAAGTTTAGCATTGTTAGGTATCGAATGCTCCCGAGTGGATGTGCATATCTCTTGTACAGAAAAAGCTAAAAAGAGTATTACTGAAAAGTTAAAAATATATAATATAAAGCAGTATCTTATTTTTCATCCTTCAGCGCAGTATAGATATAAAATTTATCCTACACAGTTACGACATACTTTATTGGAATGTTTGAATACATTAAATATCCCCATTATTATAACTGGAGCCAAAACACCTATAGATATGGAAATTAAAGCACAGTTACCCTCTTTAGAGAATCTTTATGATTTTATTGGTAAGACGACACTGGATGAATATGTAGCGTTGAGTGAAGGATGTATGGCGTATATTGGTATGGATACACTTAATATGCACATTGCTGCAGCACAAGACAAACGCATTTTTGCTATTTTTGGTCCTACTCTGCTTTCTATTTGGTCTCCTTGGTCTAATCTATTGCAAAAAAATACAAATACAAATATGCCTATGCAAACTTATGGTAATATAACATTATTTCAAGCACAAATGTCCTGTGTAGCATGTGGAAAAGCAGGATGTGATGATGCACATGGTAAAAGTGACTGCTTGTATCAAATTGCACCACAAATAGTATGTAACGAGGTAAAAGTTTGGCTAACAAAATAAGTGTTATCATTTTAACAAAAGATTCATCCAAATATATTGGTGAATGTTTAAATGCTCTGCAGCGATTTAATGAGATTATTGTACTAGACAATGGCTCACAGGATAATACCTTGGAAATTGTAAAGCAGTATGCAAATGTTAAAATCTATACTTCACCTTTTATTGGTTTTGGACCTTTGAAAAATTTAGCCATTTCTAAGGCTTCGAATGATTGGATACTTTCAGTTGACAGTGATGAAATTTTTAATGAAATGTTAGTCAATGAAATATTAAATTTATCTTTAAATAAAATGATGGTTTATGCCATACATAGACATAATTATTACAGGCATAAATTATTAAATTGCTGTGGTTGGGAAAATGATTATGTAGATAGACTCTTTAATAAAACAAATGTTCAATTTAATAATAATCAGGTGCATGAAAGTTTGATGTATGATAAGGGTACAAGGAAAGAAAAGTTAATATATTCTTTTAAGCATTATACTTTTGATAATGCAGGCGAACTATTATCAAAAATGAATCATTATTCTTCCTTGTATGCACAAGAGAATAAGGCTAAGAAACAATCTTCTCTTTTTAAAGCAATAGTTCATTCATGTTTTTTGTTTATAAAAAATTATTTTTTTCAAAAAGGGTTTATGTATGGATATGAAGGTTTTTTAATTGCTTTATCTAATGCAAATGGTGTATTTTATAAATATATTAAATTGATGGAAGCAAATCAAAAATGACTACTTCATTGATTATTACAACCTATAATTGGGTAGAAGCGTTGGAATTGGTCTTTCTAAGTATTTTACAGCAAAGTATTTTGCCTGATGAGGTGATTGTAGCAGATGATGGTAGTAGTATAAAGACGAAAAAATTAATTGAAAAATATCAAGATTTTTTCCCTATTGAATTGCATCATTTTTGGCAGGAAGATGATGGATTTAGGGCAGCAAGTGCTCGTAATGGTGCGATTAGGATGTCACAAGGTAGTTATCTTATTTTGATTGATGGGGATATGGTACTGCATCCTTTATTTGTGGAGGATCATCTCTCCTTTGCGAAAGAGGGTGCATTTTTACAAGGTTCAAGAGTGTTGATAGATAAAGAAAAAACATTAGAGATAATATATTCGAAAAAGATTACCTTTTCATTTTATCAAAAAGGTTTATCTAATCGTAAAAATGCGATACATATGAAGTGTTTAGCATCTTTATGCTCCGGATATCGTAGTACGATTCAAGGTATTAAGAGTTGTAATTTTTCACTGCATCGTACAGATGCGTATAAAGTGAATGGATTTAATGAAGCATTTGTTGGATGGGGAAGAGAAGATAGTGAATTTGCAGTGCGTTTAATGAATGCAGGTATTAAACGTAGAGATCTAAAGTTTCATGCTATTGCATACCATCTGTATCATCCTGAAAATACAAGAAAATCTTTACCTCAAAATGACGAAAAATTACAAAGTGCAATAGATAAAAAAATGGTATGGTGCACAGAAGGGCTACAATGAAAGTAAGTGGATTTTCATTTCTAAAAAATGGACAGATGTTAGGGTATCCTTTTATAGAGTCTATACGGTCGGTTTTACCGATTGTAGATGAATTTATTATTGCTTTAGGACCATGTGATGACAATACCCAAAGTATGTTAGAAGCTCTGCATGAATCAAAAATAAAGATTATACATACGCATTGGAATGATACAATGCAAGACAGAGGTTACGTGTATGGGCAACAAAAAATGATAGCACAGTTTAATTGTACAGGAGATTGGGTATTTTATGTAGAGGCAGATGAAGTGATTCATGAAGATGATATTGCTACCATATATCACAGCATGCAAAAGTATGTAGATGATGAAGATGTCGAAGCTTTAGTATTCGATTATCTTCATTTTTATGGTAATCAAAATAGTTATGTGTGGAGCCCTGGATGGTACAGAAGAGCTCCTAGGATATTGAAAAATTCTATACGTTCTTATGCACCTGATGGATTGTTTTGGCTTGTGTTAGATAAAAATAAGATAGGACGTTATCCAAAGGCTGCATTAGTAGGTGCTACAATATATCATTATGGTTGGATAAGAAGTGAAAAACAGATGAATCTAAAAAGCAAACAGGTGCAAAAGTACTGGAATAAATCGCATGATGATATTGATTATTCTCAGATTAATCAAAAGATTATTCGAGAGTTTAGTGGTACACATCCAAAATGGGTGAAAGATTGGCTAGAACCTGCTGAAGGTATATATATAGCAGATAAAAAATATAAATTAAGTAAAAAAGAAAAAAAACATATGTGGATGTTGAAACTTGAAAAGATTTTTAAACTTGAATTGAGTAAAAAACATTATACCTTGGTATGTTGAAAATCGTGAAAATATGTATCGAAGTACCTACATGGTTAGGGGATAGTGTGATGATTACACCGGCATTAGAGATGTTACTTGAAGTCTATCCCCATGCTAAAATAACCTTATTTGGTACAGCAATTTCTACTGCTATTTTTCAAAAACATCCTTCTGTGGAAAAAATTGTTATAGATGAAAGTAGGCATGTAAAATTTAGATGGTTTTGGCTGTTTCAAGCGGCAAAGAAATTAGGTACTTTTGATTATGCTTTCTCCTTTAGAAGTGCATGGAGTACTAAAGTGTTATTGTGGTTTATTGATGCAAAACAGAAAAGTATTTACCATAAACAAAGAGGAGTAGAGCGTCATCAGGTTTTACGTTATAGTGATTTTCTCAATCATATTTTCAGCTTAAGAGGCACCCCCAAGGCATTAAACATTTATTTACCTGCGGTCTCATACATGAAACCAACATTGGGACTTAATCCTGGAGCTTCTTATGGTTCAGCAAAGCGTTGGTATCCTGAAAAGTTTGCAGAAGTCGCAGTGGCGTTGCATAAGCATTATGATATCGTTATATTTGGGGGTCCATCCGAAATAGATATAGCTAACGATATTGAAGCTATACTCCAGAAACATAAAATACAAAACTATCAGAATACATGTGGAAAGACAACGATTGTCGAGTTGTGTCAAATGATAGGTGGATTATCACTATTTATTACAGGTGATAGCGGTCCTATGCATATTGCGGCTGCTTATCAGATACCAACAGTAGCACTTTTTGGTCCAACCAAAGAGAAAGAGACTTCTCAATGGCAGAATGTTAAAAGTGTTATCATTAAAAAGAAGATGGCATGTGCACCGTGTATGAAGCGTACTTGTCCATTAGGACACCATGAATGTATGAAACATATAGAGAGCATAGATGTTTTGCAAGCTATTCAAACGTTAACTTAGTTGATTATCTATAATTTGACAAAGGGTATGTCCAAAAAGTATATGCATCTCTTGTATACGTGGTGTGTCGTTAGAGGGGACCACTAGATTGACATCACACATATCATTCATTTTTCCTCCATCATGTCCCGAAAAGCCTAGTGTTTTGCAACCTAATTTTTTTGCAAGTTTTAATGCTGAAATAATATTTTCTGAATTTCCAGAGGTAGAAATACCTATGAGTAAATCACCTTTATTTGCTAAAGCTTCAAGCTGTCGATCGAATACTCTTGTGTATCCATAATCATTACTTATGGCTGTCAGTGCAGATGTATCTGTTGTGAGTGCAATAGCTGGGAGCCCACGACGCTCTGTTTTGTAGCGTCCAGTAAGCTCAGCTGCAATATGCTGTGCATCCGCGGCTGAGCCTCCATTACCACAAAGAAGTATTTTATTTCCTCGTTTTAAGACCTCTATGGTTAATAAAGAAGCTTCTTTTAATGGATCTTCCATATTTCCAATGACATCGTTAACTGTTTGCAAATGTGAAATAAATTCATCTTTTATTGTTTGTTTAGTATGGCTCATATTATTGCCCTTTTTTTATTTTTTCTATGGTTTTTGTAGTACTTTTACCATCAATAAATTGTACGAGACGTAGCTCATCTGCAATGTCTTGTCCTATAACTTCTTTACCTTCATAGTCTCCACCTTTAACTAATATATGAGGTTGTACTGCTTTGATAAGTGTATAAGGAGTATCGTCATTAAACTTTACAACGTAGTCTACTGCTTCGAGTGATGCCAAAATATAGGCTCTATCATCTTCTGTATTGACAGGACGACTATCTCCTTTAAGACGACGTACACTTTCATCGGAATTGAGTCCTACTATAAGAACATCTCCATAGCTTTTGGCTTCTTCTAGGTACTTAACATGCCCTATATGCAAAATATCAAAACATCCATTGGTAAAGACAATTCTTTTGCCTCTTTTTTTCAATTCTTTACTCAGTAAAGTCACTTCATCCAGTGTTTTGATATGTGAATCACTGGTTGATTTATTGAGGATTGACTCGTATTCTATAATCTCGTTAAGTGTGGCAGTGGCAGAACCTATTTTACCCACAACAACACCTGCAGCAAGGTTGGCAAATTTGACAGCATTGTCAATATCATAACCAACAGAGAGTGAAAAGCCTAAAGATGCAAGTACTGTGTCACCTGCTCCAGTCACATCATACACCTCTCGAGCAACTGTAGGAAACACTCTAAGTGTGTCATCGTAAATAGCAATACCATCTTCACTCAAAGTGATAAGAGACACGCAAAGTTGACAGGTCTTGTGTAGCATACTAATAGCTTGTTGTAAACTTTTTGTATCGTTGATAGAAATGCCTGAGGCAACCATCGCTTCTTTTTTATTGGGTGTGAGTAAGTAAGCACCCCTGTATTTACTATAGTCTGTTCCCTTGGGATCTACAAGTACTTTAACATCAGCTTTGTTTGCAAGAGCTATGATATTTTCAGTAAATGTAGTAGTTAGGACACCTTTCCCATAATCGGAAAGTAGTATGCTATCGTAAGTGTTGATAGTATGGGCAAGGGTATCGAGCATCTTCTTTTGAATGTCAGGAGGAATATCTTCAGTACTTTCTTTGTCGTATCGAACAACTTGTTGTTGTGAAGCGATAATGCGACTTTTTTTGGAAGTATGGCGACCTGTTTGTGTATATAGATATGTATTTTTTAAGCTAAGCGCTTGAAGTAAAGTACGTAGCTCTTGTGCATTTTTGTCATCACCCACAACAGACATCACATCAATATTTGCCCCCAAAGCCGAAAGATTATGTACTACATTACCTGCCCCACCCAGTATAGATGTTTCTTTTTCTATAGTTACTACTTGCACAGGTGCTTCAGGCGAAATGCGTTCACAAGAACCCCAAAGATAGTGGTCTATCATTAAATCGCCAATGACAAGAATATGTGGTTGTTTATCTTTTAGATTTATCAATAGTATTTCCTTATATATTGACCTCTTCATCATACAAACGTTTTATCTCAGGAAGATAATCTTTAATACCCTCTTCAAGTTCCCATTCTGGAGTATAGCCTAAAAATTTTTTAGTGCTTGAAATATCTGCTTGCGTATGCATTTGATAGCCTGTAAAAGGATTTGGGAAATAGTCAGTACCATAGTCAGTACCCAACTCTTTTTGTAAAATATCTGCAATGTCTTGAAAACTTCTTGGTTTAGATGTACCTACATTGTAGACACCTGATTTTTTTGCATTGCAAGCTTTTATATTGGCCTGTATGACATCTTTGATGTAAACAAAATCCCTTACAATAGTATCACTGCCTTCAAAAAGTCTAGGTGCTTTACCTCTTAAGATTTGATGTCCAAACTGAATAATAGTAGAAGCGGTTTTATCTTTAAAAAATTCTCTTGCACCATATACATTAAAATATTTTAGTCCTACGATGGTCATTTCTGGGTTTTCGTCTATATATCGATAGGCAATTTGATCCATGGCATACTTGGAAAAACCATATGGGTTCTCGGGGTTTTCTTTGCCTACGGTTTGTGGTGAAGGCTGTGAACCATAGGTTGCGGCAGAAGAAGCATAAACAAGTGTTGCTTGCATTGTCTTTGCCATGTCAAGTAAGGTATAAAAACTATTGACATTGGTTTGCATAATAATCTCTTGGTCATATACACGTGTGTCGGAAATAGCAGCTTCATGGAAGATATAGTCAAAATTATATTTTTGTAGTCTTTCCATGTCTGTAATACTGTTTAAATTTCCACAGATGATGTCACCATGAAAACCTATGAGATTTTTGTAGTGTCCAAAACTTTTGAGATTACCATTAGAGAAGACCTCTTCGCTTCGAAAACAGTCAAAAATGACAATTTGAGCTTTGGGAAAATGCTCTTGAAAATAAAAGGCCAAATTTGAACCAATAAATCCTGCACCACCTGTAATAAGTATGGTTGTGTTATTAAAGTTTATATCGTTGTATTTCATGACGTTATTATATCGTGATTTTCTTCTAAAAATTCTGCACATTTTAAGATGGAGGGAAAAAGATAATCATAATTCTCAAATGTTCTACTACCTATGGCAATACTATGTCCTATCTGTGCATTGTGTGCTAAGTCAATATCGCTCTGTTTGTCTCCGATGAGCCAAGAGTTTGAGAGGTCAATAGGGTAGTGTTTGAGAATCTCTTCTATCATGCCAGTTTGGGGCTTACGGCAATGACAGTTCGCTTCAGGAGCATGAGGACAGTAGGCGACCTTTTCGATAGTAATGTTATGGGTATTTAATATATTTAGCATCCATGAAGTAAGTGTGTTAAAATCCTCAATTGTGTAATATCCACGACCTATACCTGATTGATTTGTAATGATAAAAAGAAGATAGCCTTTGTGGATAAAAAGATGGAGTAACTTAAAAATACCTTCTGTAAATGCAAAATTTTCTATTTGTGCGACATACCCATGATCAATATTGATAATACCATCACGGTCTAAAAAAAGTGCTTTTTTCATTCTTTTTCATCTTTATTTTCATAGAAGTACGTGATATTAAATTGCAGGAGCAAAATGATTAGCCAAGCTAATAGCATTGTAATCCAGGTATGGCTAAAAAAGTGATCGCCTATCATCATTTTATAGTTTCCCATAGACCATCCAATTACAAGTGCAAAGATAAGAGCTAAGTATCTGTTTCTTTTTCTTTTAAAAAGAAAGAAAAGGCTCATTAGAGCAAAGCCACCACTGGCATGTCCTGCTGGCCAACAGGCTATGTGCTTTTTTGAGGTATAAGGTTCATCATAAGATTCCCAAACAGCAGTCCGAGGGTAGTCTCCACCATAGTGTATTTCATCTTTAGGGCAGGGCATGTTGGTAGTTTTTTTAAGTGCCCCTACAATGACAGGGACAAAAATAGCAGAGAGAATAACAATAAGTATACCTTGCTTGTAAGATTGTATAAGAGGATGTTTGCGCAAAAATATAAAGGTTAAAAGAAAACAAATGGCAATAAAAATAAGAAGTTTTTTTATACCTGTGTAAAATAAAAAATGATAAGGTTCCATATTTTTATCTAGATACCATGTATGCGTATTTGGGTAAAAAAAATGGTCTTGTATAGTAATATCAATTGAACTTATCCCAAAAAAGAGTATAGAAGCCAAAAGCAATATAGAAGTAAAAATGATTTGCTGTTTAATTTTCATGAAAAATGTCCATATTGGAATCATACACATTTGTTTGTACATTAAAGAGCCCCAAGAGAGAATCGGAAAGATAGTCTTGAGAAAAAGTTTGATTTGAAATATGTTTGAGATGTGTTTCGTTCAAATTGTTTTTGCTTTGTTTACCCAACCAGATAAATGCACCGATATGTTTTTGTGCATCAGGTGCCATGAAGTAAGGAAGCCCATGTAAGTAAAGTCCTTTTTCTCCTAAGCTTTCCCCATGATCTGACATATATAGCATGACTGTTTGATATTTATTATCATACTTTTTTAAAAATTGGATTACTTGATAAAGAAAGTTATCAGTATAGAGTAAGGCATTGTCATAGGCATTTGCTATCTCTTCTTTCGTACACTCTTCAAGCTGGTTGGTACGACATATAGGTATGAATTTCTCAAAGGCTTTTGTATAGCGTTTATAGTATGCTGGTCCATGGTTCCCCATTTGATGCAGGACAATAAATATATCTTTGCCTTGTTGCTTCGATATAAAGTTATCTAAGCCTTGAAGCATACCGATATCTCTACATTCTCCTTCCGTACAGATAGTGTTATTTTTGGGAATTCTATAATTTTCATGTTTGATACGAAGTGCCACACCTTTAGAATCTGAGTTGTTATCCCGCCATAGTAATGCTATTTTTTTTGTATGCTTGAGTACATCAATTACATTTTCCTGCAGACGTCCTTTTTTATAGCTATAATCTGTTCTGTCCAAAAGAGAAAACATACAAGGCACAGAGACTGCTGTTGAAGTACCACAAGAATATACATGTGGGAAATTAATAATATCTTCTTGTTGCAACATAGGATTTGTTTCTCTTTTGTAGCCATTGAGAGAGAAATGGTCAGCCCTTGCTGCTTCACCTACCACCATAATAACTAGTTTTTTGCTTTTATTAGTGTCTTCTATAATCGCATCTTCACCTACTGGTTTTACGATGATGGGTCCATTGTTATAAGTTAGATTGATATATTTGCCAGTGGCGTATATCCAGTAAAGTGGATTGGCAGTAAACCTAAGTGGTTTATGTTCCCTAAAAAAAGAGGTATAGTACTTACTGAAGATATAGAGCAGTGTAGCTATGATTGCCAGTAGAATAAGTATTGTTTTTATTTTACTCCATAGTTCTGTTTTGAATGTACGGTATTTTACAGGTACCTTGTAAATGACATATGCAGGAAGTAAACCTAGAAAAATAAAATAGAGTACTTGTTGCATAGAAAATAGATCCATAGACTCATGCAAATCTGTCTGCAAGGCATTACGCAGCATTGTTTCATCTATGACAACATGATACGTATTCATAAAATAGTTTGTCATTGATGAGATAAGTATAACCAGAATGAGTACGGGTTTAGTTGTCCATTTTGAGCTTAAAAGTGTGAAAAAAAGTATAGTTACACAGAGTAAGATAATAGCTACAGAAAGCACAAAACCTAAATTATTGTCAAGTGAATATACAGAGATAAGGTTGTTAAAAAAAGAGTAGTTGTCGAATAACACTAAAAATACACTACTGTAGAGTATGAGTTGTATTTGTGAAATAGTTTTGATAGTGTTTCCTTTGAAATGTATAGACAATATTATAATGACATTTTATTAATAAAATGTCATTGTCTTTAAATTTCTTCAGAGTTTAGATCATTGATAAATTCTAAAAAGAATGCAAGAAAAATAGAAAGCATCAATCCTGTAATGAACGTAACGATAAGTATCAGTACTTTTTTGGGTTTGACAGGCTTGTCTTGTGTAACTAACTTTGCTATGATAGCGGTGTTATGGTAATTGTGTGGCTGCATAGAAAGTTCGATGAGTTTACGTTTTTCTTCAAGTGATACAAGGCTTATTTGTTTTAATTCCTCTAGTTTTCTATGCAAGGAAGGCAAGGTCGAAGTAAGTATTTTTTCTTTGTTACTGTTCATGCTGATAAGCTTTATTTTGTTGGATGATATTTTATCTTCTAGCCCTTGAATTTGTGCTAATCTTAGTGCTGCTAATGAAGCATTATTTCCTGAAAGAGAAGAAAGATTTTTGGTGGCCTCTTGCTTTTGTTTTAAAGCAATATCCATCTCTGCTTTTATTGAAACGATTTTTTTATTGATAGTTGGTAGATTTACTTTTTTAATATAATTTATTTCTTCTGTGATATCTGTAAGCTTATATTTTTCTATTTGTATAATAGATCTCTCTATAGCATCAAGTTCTGATTTTTTCTTTGCAATGATTTCATCTATGATTTTTTGATGTGTATCTTGTAGGTCATTTATGACTTTATTTATTTCTGTGAGTGCTAGCGTATTACTTTTCCCTAAGGCACTTACAGAGATAAACTGTGGATTTTTCTTGGAAGATTTTATAGATTTTATTTTACTATCACGATTTTTTACATGTTTATAGATATCGATATATTTAATTTTTAGTCGTTCAGAGACACCTTGTCCTTTTTCAAGATAGACTACTTTTCCTGTTTTTTTGTCTGTATATTTTCCTATTTCAAGTGTAGCATTTGCTTCCCACCAAGGTGTCGCTACCAGTACATAAATGAGTGCTAGAAGCGTGATAAGTCCTGTGATTGACCAAATGAGTTTTTTTCTTCTTTTGAGTATAGAGAAGAGTTCTCTTATGTCTATTGTATTTTCATCTGCAAATGGTTTATTTTTGTGCAATGATTATCCTTTGCTATGTGTTCTGATAATGTAAATTATAGTATTTTACTACTTGTTTAATAAGCGCCCTCTCTTTTTAGTACTGTTTTTACAGTTTTTAAGAGTATTACAATGTCAAGCCACAAAGACCAGTTTGAAACATACCATTTGTCGGTAGCCACTCTAAACTCATAATCTGTGTCACTTCTTCCACTGACTTGCCACAAACCAGTAATTCCCGGTTTTACCATATAGTAGTAGTCTGCTTCTTCTTTATAATATTGGTCTATTTCTTGCTGTATGACAGGTCGAGGTCCTACAAAATTCATTTCTCCCTTGAGAACATTGAAAATTTGTGGTAGTTCATCTAAAGATGTTTTTCTAAGAAAATTTCCTATTTTTGTGATACGAGGATCATTTTTAAGTTTAAAATTTTTCTCCCATTCTTCACGGATAGAAATATCATTTTCGAGCATAGTTTCTAAACGTTCTTGAGCATCTTGATACATACTTCTAAATTTTAATGCAGATATAGGGATACCATGCTTACCCACACGTATATGCGCAAAAAAAACTGGTCCTGAGGACTCTTTTTTTATAAGTATTGCAATAATAATTATTAGGGGAAGCAGTAGAGGTAAAAGTAGTATGGCAAGTAAATAATTAAATACAATATGAATAATTTCTCGATATTTACTTTTAAGCCTATTTTTATAGACAATGAGATTGGTTCTAGTATTAGAAAGTTGATAAATAGTAGATTGTGTTAGATCATATTCATTGATAAGAGGAATAGAAATAACTTCATGTGTTGTTTGAATCTCTTTTTGAATAATTGCATGTAGTGCATCCGTATCTTTATCTATAGAGTTTACAAAAATGGTTTTTGGTGTATCGGATTTTACATAACCTAAATAATGATTATTAAAGATTTCTTGGGTAACAAAGTTATCGTTACTATATACTGATGCTTCCCTTTGCCAAAATCCAATCTTATAAAGTATTTTTTTAGTCAAGAGTTTGAATAGAGGGATAAAAATAATCATATTTATAAAAATAAATATGATTGTTGCACGTGAATATTGATCTATAGACTTATTGATAGCTAGAAATGCAAGAATTAAAATAAAAGAAAACATTAATGATTTAACAATATATTTTGTTTCATGCCAAAAATCATATCTTTTCGTGTATATACCTTCATATGCAAGTGTAGAGAGCGTAGCTATATAAATAAAAGGAAAATTGAGATAAATAAAAAGGCTATGTCCAAAGGTGGTTATAAAAGAATCATCAAATAGAATTCTTAGTTGATATCCTAATAAGATAGATGAAATTATTGCAAGTATATCAGCAATTAACAATATAGATTTTGCATAAATTTCTTTCACTTAAACTCTTTTTTTATAGTATTATATCAAAATTAGCTTCGTTTAAAATCATCTTCGAGTCGGAGGATGTCGTCTTTTCCCCTATGTATTCATAAATTTGAGTTTTTGTCAATTACTCTTGCTTATATAATAATCTGTACTCATTAACCATTTGTTCAATTGAAAATTCTTGCTGCACTATTTTTAAAGAATTTTCTCCCATTTGTATTCTTTTATTTTGATTTTTTATGAGTTTATTAAGCATTTTTAATGCATCTTCTTTTTTGAAAAATCTATAACCATTCTCACTATCTTTCACAAGATCATTATTGCCAACGCAGTCACTTAAAATCAGGGGTTTTGCATGACACATAGCTTGAAGAACAGATAGTGGTAAACCTTCCCACAAGGAAGTAGATAAATAAATGTCTGTTTCTGATAACATTTCGTTGACTTTTTCTCTACATATCCAACCTGTTTTTATGATGTTGGGAGAGCTTAGTTCGTCTTCTAGTTCTCCTTGTCCACCAATCCAAATAAACTTTATATTTGTATCCTTTTCAAAATATTGTGCTATCTCATTAAATAATTTTGGGTTTTTTTGGTAAGTGATACGTCCAATGGTGGCAATTTTTATTGTTTGGTTATCAGATTTTTGATTTGTGTTATGCCCAACAGTACATTGTACTCCATTATTAATATAATGTGCATCCATACCGAATGATTTAAAGGCAGATGCTTCTGAATGGGAACAAGCGACTATTTTCCCTCCATACCAAAAACCTATTTTTTCAAGGGTAACAAAGAGTTTATGTTTTATAGATGAGACATCTTTTCGTAAAAAAGAGACACCATGCGGGGTATAAATGACTCTGTTTTGTAAGCCCAAAAACCTTGATGCTATTCTTCCTAAAAATCCTGCTTTAGAAGAATGTAAATGTATAGCGTCTGCATCAGAATTTCTTTTAAGATATTTTATTAATTTTTTTAGTGCTAAAAAATCTTTTTGTGGATTAATCTCTCTTGTAGCATCTTCCCATAATATAAATTGTGTTTCAGGAGGGAACAAATGTTTAAATTTTTTAGGTGTATGTTCTCTTTGGGCATAAATAATGATATGTTCATCGCTTGACATACTGTTGATTAAGTCAACTAAAAAATCAAGAACTCCGCCTGCAAATGATTCAGCCACATGAACAATTTTCATTTTGTATTTCCTGAGTTATTAAATTTTGTTTATTATATATAATTGTATTAGAGGGTATATCTTTGTGTATGATACATCCTGCACCAATAATGACATTATCACCTATGTGGACGTTTTTTAATATGACAACATTACTACCAATCCAGCAATTATTACCTATATTGATTTTTCCATAGGTAAATCCTTGTGTATAAATAGGTTGTTTTAAATTTCTATATT
>JALSSQ010000130.1 GCA_026984165.1 Sulfurovum sp. | reverse complement strand
TTGTACTCACAGAGGTAGGAGATGATAATTCTCAGATAGCAGTGAGACTACTCTCTCATAAACAGCCCACAAAAGAAGAAGACAAAATACTCTTTGGTGATGTAGCATAGTATGAGCAGAGAAGCATTTGTAAAGGCATTTCAAAAAGAACTAGCTTCAAAATATAATGTAGGATATCAAGAGTTGTGGAGTGCGTTTTTATTTCATTTTAGTGATATTTCAAATATGGTTTCTATCCTCAATAGTGGTAAACTCTATAGCCGAAACAAAGCACTACAGCTAGGACTCATGCACAATGACAATGCAGATGATGATGTCATAGGCAATACAGGATTAAGTGCCAAAGAGTATGTACGATTTTACTTTGGAGCATTAACTCCTACTCAGTACCACAATGAAGGGTTTAAACCACGAAATCAAATACACAATAATGCTCATTGCCCTGTGCCTGTATTTTTACTCTTTAATTTTGTAAAACTGCTTAGTCGAGAAGATAGCAAGTTTAGCTCGGGAAACATTGCATCTAGTGGTGTAGAAATTTATAGTGATATAGAAGATTTAAACAAATTAGATTTTGATAATATTTACCATAGAGGTTCAACATACCATGAGTCAAATCCCAGTCATATCACCTACTGTCGTCATGCGGAAGTATTGATATCTGATGAGCTTGATATTTATGACTATTTGGAGTATGTTCTTGTACGTTCAGATGCAGAGGTTCAAACTTTATTGTATGGTTTAAATACGACATCTAAGGAAAAATTAAAAGATAAAATACGCATACATACCAATGGTTTATTCTATGCAGATAGATTCTATGTTGAAAATGTTGTTTTGGAGAAAGATATATTTCGTATTACTTTTTCTAAATCAACAAATGAAAAGTTTGATTTTGCATTTAAAATAACGAACCATGATACAGGATTGTTTTACGATGAAGATATTCCTCAAATTTCCCTAGAAAGCAAAACTGCTACATTCAAAATCAAACCTGAGTTTGTTTCTAATACACTTTCATTAGAGATAAGAATAGATGGTAATTTAGCGTATGCTTATCGTTTTGAAGATGAGTTGAATTTTTTATTATAGATGATATTGGGGATAGACATTCACAGATATATTTGTTTCTGAGGGTTAGGGTAGCAGAGTATATGGTAATTCAAGTCTTTAACTAGATAGTAAAAAGTATACTATCCCCCAAAGTCAAGTGAGAGTAAACTCTCCACTTCCTGCACGTCTAAGCAATGGCGTGTGGGGCGTAGAGGTGCCCCTTGTGGGGTACCCTTTGCATAAATATGTGAATAGATTTTAATGGTGTTCCAATAAAGGGCAACCACAAGGGATTTCCCCTACGGTTGTTTACCTTTCTACACTACAATAATCCTAGAGGATTTTAAATGAATAAACAAAACTTTATAACACTTACACTTATTATCTCTGGGTTGACACTCAATCCTGCTATGGCAGATAATATTGAATGTAATAGGGCAGGCATGAAGTCTGCCTCTACGCAAACACAACAGCATAACCGTACTTCTGTGGTATCTGGCATCTCGACTGTGCTGTATAACAAAGGACTCGATGAAGATGTGGCAGAGGAATTGGCGGAAAATCTTGTAGAGGGTGAAAATGAGATGTATTTGTCACTGTTACTTCAAACACTTGATGCTAAAAACATTGTAAGCCATGATGATATGCTGGCATACCTAGGTAATGCTGCTTTGCATAGACAAACGGTAGATTTGAAAACCTATGATAATCTTGTGGGGATGGTGAGCAAGATACAAAAGAAAGCTTTAGATGCAAACACCTTGAAGCAATTGGGGTATATTGCGAAATTGACGTAGGGGTGCCTCTTGTGGGTACCCTTTAATATGCATACAAATAAATAAAGGGCAACCACAAGGGATTGCCCCTACAATATGGTTAATATATGCTTTGGTTAACATAATATAAATTCTATTAAAAATGTAAATCTCTTCTCCTCTGTGTAATTGTGCTAACACATAATGATTTTGGAAATTCAAAAAATATCTCTATTTTGGGTTTCAGGTAAATTATAATGTGCAAATGTATCTTACGCTGTTTTTTCTTCTTTGTATAAATTCAAAATATCAAGCAATTAAAAATCTATTCTGTGGTTTTTTGTAAAATGAGAATTTTTACATTTTGTTTTAGCTACAGTAAAAATATCTATTTTGAAAATAGAGAAATATTTTACAATGAGTGTTTAGTATTTTTCTTCGTCATGTATTTAAAAATAAAGTGACATTTTTATATCACTTATTCCATTTTTCATTTAGTAAAATTTACAATAATTAAAAAATAGTCGCACATATTAATATTCATTAGTATTATATCTTCCCTATTTAACTCTCTTTGATTTTTTTGCAATATAAATATTGTCATCTTCTACAAAGCACGTATATTAGGGCTTTATCTCTATATTAAAGAACAGGTGTTCATTAACTTGATGTGGAGAAAGAATAAAAGTGAACAGTTGTTCTTTTAAGAAAGAAACTAAAAGAACACTTGTTCACAAAAATAGAATAGAAACTATTGACATATGAACAAATGTTCACTATAATGTCATCAAAGGAGTCACTATGAACGATGAGAGCGTCACTTCCCTACCTAGTAAAGGGAGCAAAACCAAAGAGAAAATACTCAAAACCTCACTTAAACTCTTTGCCAGCAAAGGATATAAGGCTACAACGGTGCGAGACATAGCAGGTGCTATGGGTGTGAAGCAATCGGCACTCTATAACCACTTTAAGAACAAAGATGCCATACTTGAAACCCTTATAAGCAACCTGACCTCTTCTGCCATCGTCACACTTTTTGAGGGTAAAGAGTCTCAGGAGCTTCATAAACAGGGAAAAGCACTTTTAGCAAGCATTGCCACTACTTTTAAGCTTTTGAGCTTTGATGGGCAAAATGAGGCGCTTTATAAGCTACTTATGCAGGAAATATTTCGCAATGAAGGCATAAGAGAGATATATAACGAGCATTTCTACCAAGAAAACGTTAAAAAACTCTCTGGTATCTTCTTTGGGATGATGCAAGAGGAGCTGATAAAGTCTTCTGACCCTCTATTGTTGGCAAATGAGTTCTTTTCGCCCTTGTTTTTCTACCAGATGCAGGTTTCTTTGCTAAAATTGGACAAAAAATCGACCTCTTCGGTGGTTTCG
>JALSSQ010000129.1 GCA_026984165.1 Sulfurovum sp. | reverse complement strand
GAAAAATACCCAAATCCCATTAGCCTTGCCAATGCAGACTTGGATGAAGTCAAATCCTACATTAATACCTGCTCCTTTTTTAACAACAAGGCAAAAAACCTCATCAAGATGGCACAATCGGTAGTAGAAAACTATGATGGAGAGGTACCTCTTGAGCGTGATGAACTTGTCAAACTCGCAGGTGTGGGTCAAAAAACTGCTAATGTGGTGATGATAGAGTATGCTGGAGCCAACCTCATGGCTGTAGATACCCATGTCTTTCGTGTCGCACACCGTTTGGGGCTGAGTGATGCAAAAACCGCCATCAAATGTGAAGAAGAGCTCACTAAAAAGTTTAAAACTGATTTACATCTGCTACATCAAGCGATGGTACTCTTCGGACGATACAAATGTAAAGCCGTCAAACCAGAATGTGCAGGTTGCTTCATGGAAGCACACTGCAAAACGACACAGACGTTTAAGGTGTAGGTTCGATAGCATCGAACGAAATGAATATAATGTAATGTTCGATAATATCGAACCTACAAAATCAAACTCTCCCAATTATTCCAAGCAAAACCTCATACGTACGCTCAACCGAAACCAAATCCACCTCTTCTCGTGTAGAGTGTGGATAACGTATCGTTGGACCGATGGAAGCGAACTTCATCGCTGGGTATTTCTCTGCGATGAGTCCACACTCCAAGCCTGCATGTATTGCCATCATCTTGCTCTTACCAAAGACTGCTCTCATCTCTTCACTTACCAGCTTTGTAAAGGCTGAGATATCAGGTTTCCATGCAGGGTATTTATCTTCCACTTCTGCCTCAAATCCGTATGATTTAAACATCTCCACTGTTTTGGCTGTCACATCCTCCAACGCCTCTGCATCCATAGCACGCGCAGAGGTCTCTATCTTCACCCCACCTTTTTCATCGGCAGTGATGATAGCAAGATTGATACTGACATCAGGAATGCCCAGCTCCTCATTCATCGCATGGACTCCATGCTTAAAGGTGTCTATCAAAGAGATGATTTTTTCGCCCTCTTTTAAAACTTTGGGTTTTTCACTGAGTTCACGTACAGTCACATCACCTTTTGATTCTAAAATTTTTTCACTTCTCACAATAGCCACAGCATTGGCAGGAATAGAGTTGCGACGCTCCCCTGCATAGAATGACGCCAATTGTGTTACCTCCTTTTCTGCCAAATAACGCCCAAGTACTTTTATGGCAGAAGGTATTCCCTTATCAATGTCCACACCAGAGTGACCACCTACAAGCCCTTTGACTGCTACTTCATAACACATACCTGTGCCCTCGATATAACTGTCTTGTTTAAAGGCTGTGATGTCCGCTCCACCTGCACACCCTATATAGACTTCAGCTTCATCTTCGCTATCGAGGTTGAGCATATATTTGGACTTTAAATCAAAAGCAACTTCATTCGCCCCAATGAGTCCTATCTCCTCATCTGAGGTGAGTAAAAACTCCAGCTCTCTACCCTCATCCATACACTGCATCATCATCGCAATTGCCATCCCGTTGTCTGCACCCAGTGAGCTCTCTTTAGCTCGCATGATGCCATCTTCTATAAAGGTCTCTATGACAGGTGCTCTCCCCATGCATACCATATCATAATGAGCTTGCAGACAAAGTGTCGGTATGCCTTTGGAGATATAGATATTTTTAGCTTCATCTACTTCTACGTGGTAGTTTCGCTCTTTAGCAAACATTACTAAAAAATCCAAAAGTTTATCTGCCTCTTTACTACAGTGAGGTATTTGTGTAAGTGTTTTAAAATGTTCGATGATTGCTGACATAGGCTGTCCTGTTTTTTATGTGATTGTACTATAATTTGCAAAAAGAGTATATGACATGGAACACTTTTTCACCTGCCCTTACTGTTGGGAGCGTATCTCTATGGTATTAGACCCAGAAGAGGAAAGCAGCAACTACATAGAAGACTGTGAAGTCTGCTGTCGTCCTATCGAACTGTTTTTTAGCTTTGCAGGTGATAGATTAGTAAACTTTGAAGCGCGTCAAATGGAAGGTATCTAATACGTAAGCACATTAGGTACGTTAGTATGTTAGGGGTCTGGTGATTTGTGATGCGTTTTGAAAAAATGCATCATGAATCACCTGACTCCCAATAAACTAGCGAATAAATAATGATATCAAAAGAAACACCACAAAAAGCCCTGCTGTCCACAACACCACTTCCCTGACACTCTGTGTAGGATTGACAGTACCACAATGTGGGCAAGACTTCATCCCCTTTGTTACCTCCAGCTTACAATACCTACACTGCATCTGCCACCTTCTCAAACCGTGGCACCATCACACCATCAACTTCTACTTTCTCGACAAACATCTCATACGGACGCACCCACATCCCCTGCTTGCCATACAACGCCTTATAGACCACCATCCACTCCTCTGTTTCTGAGTGCTGTGCTGTCATAGTGACTTCATACATATTACCTTTGTAGTGTCTATAAAGTCCTGTTTCTAATTTCATCATATACCTTAAATTTGATAGTGTTATTGTAGCTGAAAAAATATGTCAATTTGCAATATTCCTTTTCATTGTGATACTGTGCGTTGGAATATTTGGGGTTTGTTTTGTATTTAATTTCTGATATGCATTACTACGTGCAACGTAGTAACGAGTTAAAACAAAATATAAGGTTGTTAATTTAAGTATCAACTCTGTAGCTTAATAATAGCATTGTATTTAAAATCAAACATTATTTTCATTTTTTCCATATCCATATCTATCCCCTATACCGCATAATAAGTAGCCTTCGAGTGATGCACCACCAACGCCGTAGTACTCTGTTCAGGGTGTATCTGAAAAGTCTCGCTAAGCTCTATCCCAAACTCCTCAGGCTTTAGCAAATCAAATATCAATTTACTCTGCTCCAAGTCTGGGCAGGCTGGGTAGCCAAATGAGTATCTGGCTCCATGGTAGCGATTCATCCGTACATCACGCAGGGTATGTCCTTCGTTTTCTGCTATATTGAGATCTAGGCGTATTTGTTTGTGGGCTACTTCAGCCAAGGCTTCGGCTAACTCTACACTGAAGCCATGTACCATGTTGTACTCCAGGTATTTGCCTGCATCGTAGAGTTCTTTTTCATAAGCAGTGAACTTTGCGCCTGCACTCACACAGGTGATAGGCAAAATGTCGTGTCTGTCATGATGAAAAAAGTCA
>JALSSQ010000128.1 GCA_026984165.1 Sulfurovum sp. | reverse complement strand
AAATATATATAATAGGTGTCTCTTGAAAGTATACATATGTGTAATATAATATATTGATTACATATTTATACTTCTTTGACTGCATGAAAAAGAAATAATATTCAAGATATTTGTAAGTACGACATAAATTTCTAACGTTTTAAATATATTAAACTTTTTATTTAAAAACTAAAATCTAAAAAGTATTAAAAACTCTTTAAAAGTTAATAAATCTAACAATAAATTTATAAAATGAAGTATACTTTATTTATATTTTTAATCTAAATCACTTTCAAAAAAATCACTTTCAAAAATATTGTTACGTATAGTAACCTTACAAAGAAAAAAAGCTTATTTTTTTATGAAAATAAATAAATAGAAAAAATATCAAATGTATTGATCATAAAACAATTTATATTAAATATATTTAATTAAAAACTTTAATTGAAAAATAAGAATTTAATTTTTTAAAAGAAATATTCAATTATTTTAAATATTAAGTGAATCTGAATTTTCAAAAGTTCTTTAAATTAGCTATACTCCTAAGCATAAAGAGTTGAGGGACAAATACAATATTAGAAAAGGAAAACAAATGACAATCAAACAAATTTCGATTTCATGTACATTGGCTGTTGCCCTGGCTTTTTCAGGATGTGGAGGAGATAGTAATAAAAAAGAAACTACTACTCAAATTCAACAAAGCGGAGGGAAAGTAGCACCAAGATTTGCAGATAATAGTATTGTTAATACAACAGTAGAAGAAAATGGTGGAGTAGATATAGCTACTTATACTGTAACAGGTGATAGTGCATTAAACTTTGAATTGCAAGGAGATAATGCTGATGATTTTCGTTTAACTGCAAATAAAGAAGCTTCCGGATATAAAGTAAAATTGAGCTTAAATCATTCTGCTGATTTTGAGACAAAACAAAGTTATCATGTGACATTGGTTGCTACGGATGAAGACGGCAAATCATCTAGTAAAGACATTAGTGTAAATGTTAGTGATATACCTTTTAGCTTTGATATTGCAGGAAATATGGGAGCAGTTGTAGCAGGTACTACAAAAACTTTTCAATTGGAAACTATTGAATCAAAGGGTGATGTAACATATAGTGTAAGTGGTACAAATTTTTCTTTGAATGGTGATACTGTTACTTTTACAGCTCCTGCATATAATGAAGGTGGTAACAATAACTATTTTGGAGAGGTTGAAGCATCAGATGGTCAAAAAACTATAACGCTTACATTGAAGGCATCGGTTGTTAAAGATGCAAATGCAAAACCAGATCCTGTTAATTATCTGTTAAAACATAAAGAAGTTTTTGATAATAGCGGAGTTATTCCAGTGGTTACTAAGTATGATTATGAATATTCTAACGGGTACCTTTCTGCCATAGCAAAAAGTGGAACTAATGTTGGTGGACATAGAGAAGATACTGTTTATGAGTATGAAGATAACTATAAAGTTATGAAAGAGTACCGTAGAGTTGATCATCAGCTTCAAAGTATTTGGGTTTTTGCAGATAAAAAAACAGATCAGTTAAAATTTGCAGAAAACAGCGGATTGAGATTTTCTGCTGATAATTATACAAGATATATGTCAAATATAGAAGATACTCCGGCACTGAAAAATAATAGACATTTAGTAAGTCATATTTCTGGATTGGAATTTCATCAAAGAAAAGTTGAATTGTATAGTTACAATGACAATGACCAATTGACAAAAATACAAGATGGTGCATATAAAAAGAGTTATACTGAGATTATGGCTATGACTCCTGCAACTCTTGAAGCAGGAAATATTCCTGTAGATTTAAGTCATGAAACAGAGTTTGAGTATACCAACGGTAAATTAAGTGGTAGAAAATTTGTAGCATATAGAGAAGATCAAAGTGGTTCTGATCCAATTGAAGTAACTTATTATAATAACAAATATATTAAAGCTATAAAATTGGCTAATACTGTTGTTGAAGAGTATAACAATGACAATTTACTAACCAAGAATGGTAATAAACAATATATCTTTGATGATACAAAGATGAATATAACTGTTCGTAAAAATAGTAAAAAAATTGAAACTTATATATTTGAGGAGGAGTGAAATGGAAAAATAACAAATCTGAAAATATAGAGTGGTGGATGGATTAGTGAAAGGTGCGTGATTGGGACGCTTTTTGAAAAACAAATAAATTAAATCAATAAAAAGGATGAAAAATGAAAGTAATTGTACAAGATGATAAAGTAAATATGTTAGAAGATCAAGGATCAATAAATGGAAGTGTGTTTGATAATAACATAGCAGAACCAGAGCAAATAAATAGTCAAATGGTAATAAAACCAGGGTCATTAGTAAGTAATGGGAATAGTCAAGCAGCAGATAATAATGGAGTTATCCAAGGTAAATACGGTGTACTTACTTTGAACAGTGATGGTACTTATAATTATACACTAAATAAGGATATGAATTATCTTGGAGCTGGTGTTGATATAGATGACGAAGAAGTATTTGAATTCAAAACAGAGTATCACGGAAGAAGTAAAGATTATGTAACGGCTTATAATATTGCCTATAATGCAAGTCTAGCTGCTTCTGGAGTTCAAGTTAATGGTAATACTCCTGGTGGTATGAATAGTTCATCTGCTGAAGCAATTGCTAATGCAGCTGGTATTGCAGCTGGTATTGCTGCTGATGCTCTTGCTGGTAATAACCCAGTAGGTGGAGATCAAAGTGAAACAGAGAAGCTTACAATTGATATCCACGGTCAAAATGATGAAGCAGTTATCAAAAATGTTTCTGTATCAGCTTTTGAAGGTTTACATGGTGATACTAATCTATTAGGGTCAATAGGGACTGGTGTTGCAGATGTTACTGATAATGCAGATTTTGTGGGACAACTTGTCATGGAAGATCTAAATACAACTGTAGCAGGTTTACAAGCAGATGGTGATACAGGTGATGTACATAAATTTGTAATAGATCAAAGTACTATCACAGTAACATCAGATGCTTTGAGTGCCGCTCAATTAGCAGCTATCAAAGCAACAATTAATGCACAGCTTGTAAATGGTGCTTTAACAGTTACTGAAGATGGAACAGTTCCTGCAGATTTTGGTAAGTACAATGTAGATGGTAATTTTGATGCACTATCAGTTGGTGATGAAGCTAATGTTACATTTGAATACTATGTAGAAGATACATCAACAGCTGGAGAAGTAAGTAAAGGTGAGA
>JALSSQ010000127.1 GCA_026984165.1 Sulfurovum sp. | reverse complement strand
AGAAAGAGAAATACCTTTATGTATGAGCCAATCCACAAGCGTAGCTTCTTTCACCGAAGGCGCAGGATGCACCACCAAACCACTAGGCTTATTGACTATCAGTAAATGCTCATCCTCATACAGTATCTCCACATCAAAGTCTATAGGAGGTACCACACGTTTCTCTGCCTCTTTAAATGTGTAGGCTACCTCATCGCCCTCTGCCACTTTATAGCTTGTTTTTGTAATAACTTTACCATTCACAGACACAAGCCCCTCTTTTATGAGTTTTTCCACTTGGTTACGGCTAACGTTTAGTTCGCTTGTTAGGGTTTTGTCTAGGCGGTTTGGATTTTTTGTTTTGAATATATTCACTATATTTCTTTACTTAATTAAATCTAAAAATTTATATAAAATTAATAAAAACTTTTGTTAAAAAAACCTCTGTTAAAGTTTCCATCTTTTGCACAATTATTTTATTTTTATACATATCTCCACCTAAATCATCCATAATCACTAGTTCAAACTCTTTTATAGTGTCACCGTAGTCTTTGTTGACAGTAGAATATGTAGTTTTCCCTTGCTCTTCTAATAATGTTTCTAAAGGAATATAATTTGTATGCTTTTTACGTAAATAACATGCCTTTATTTTAATATCATCAGATATTGCAGGGTCTTTGATTGTATTTAATAATTTTGTGGTTTGGGCTTGTGCTTTACCTTCAATAATACTAATTTTTGTACTACATTTTAAGGTACGACTTATTAAATCTAATTCTAAAATGAAATATTGTTTTTCATTTCCTTTAATAAAATATGTAGAGGTAATTTTCTTTTCTTCTTGTATCATTTGAAATAATTCTTTATCTCTATCTAACTTACTTATCTTAAATTTCACATCATAACCAGTTCTATCTGTTAATTGTAAACTTATGTCCTTTTCTTCTTGCTTATATGAATGTATAACTTTATTTATAGTCTCTTCAGGAATTTTCCCATTATATCCATATTCCAATATTTCTTTTGTAGCATCTTTCCAATTTCCATCCATAGTATTAAAGTTTTTGATATTTTTATTGTTTTCAAAATATCTTCTAAGTTCCGACAAAATATATACATGGTCAATATCATCCACCATATCATGCAATAAAAGTTTTTTAGCTTCTACCGATAAATATGTCCATGACCAATGAAATAATTTTTTAAATTGATTTGCTTTCTTAGTATTTACTATTGAATCTGTTACATCAGACACAAGTTGATTACTTATTGTCACAATTGTATCTATACCTATACTTTTTGCAAAATCTATATATTTTTCTATCTGAATATCATCAATTTTATTATTACCTACTTTTGCCTCGACTAAACATATCCATTCTATAATTGGATTTTTTTTACCACTTGTTAAAACGATAACACCATCAGGTCTATCTTTATCATCTTCACAACTAACCTCTGTAAATACATGTAAATCAATATTTTTATTTTTAATCTTTTTAATTCCAAGATTTAAAATCAAATTTTCTCTATATTCTTTTACTGCTTTTAATGATGATAAAAATATTGAAGTTGTTGCTATCTCATCTGTACCTTTTCCAAGGGGAAATAAACTAGCTTTTTTTATATCTAATTGTTCTTGACTATTAAATCCAAAGAATGTATACAGTTCATTAAAAAAAGTCTTTCCTAAAATAATTTTTTTTGCCATTTTATATTCCCTAATAAATGTTTTACAATTATAACCGAATTTAACTATAAAAGAATAGATGAAAGATAACCCTTAATTTTCATTAAAGCTTATTTCAGTAGAATTATGCAAAGGGTACATCGATACCTGAAGAACTTCCATTTCTTCAGGATCAATGCGATTACTTATCGTTATCGGTGTTCTTTTGGCTATGATTATTACTAACCTGCATACAATTTCTATAATTTAACCACATAAATATGACTTTCACTACAGAAACCACAAGTGCCAATGCTGAAATAAATTCCATGATGCACCCTCTATTCTAGATTTTTCACCCCAAGGGCATTTCTTCCTTACAGTCAGGGCACCACCTACATATAAATGCCAAGCCCAAACCCTAAATAGAACAAAAGTAAAAACACTACCCCAAGTTTAAAAGGGTACATGACATCATAGTATATATTTGAAAGTAGATACAAAAATATTGCAAATTGACATATTTTTTAAATCAAACGCTAATCATTCTCTCCGCATGGTGCATCTACTAAAAACTGCTTGCGTACCCAGCCACGTTTTCCATCTACTTCTACTTTGCACCATACAGGATATTTCCATGCCATAAAATCACGTTTGGTTTTATTCTCTTCTTCGTCTAACTGTTTTTGTGTTATCTCACGCATACACCCTAGATTTTGCACACAACTACCCCAATGTGCTGTAGTATAGACTTTTTTGGCTTTGCGATTTGGCTTTTCGCTCAATCCCAATACTTCACAATGTTTAACCAATTCTACTTCAAACTGTGCAGGCGTTATGCCTTCATCTGCACGCGCCCAAACAAACAACACACTGATGATGAGTAAACTATGTTTCATATGTCATCCCTTTCCCAACGCTCTGGATCTAAAAAAGTATCGTCATGAATATGTTTAAAAGAGGCTTTGAACATCTTGAAAGCATCTTTGTGCTCCTCTTCTATCTTGGCAAGCCATGCTTTAGTGGCTGCTCTGGCATGAGGCATCTTTACATCCTTCATCATAGCAGGACAAGCTTCATCTCCTATAACTTGAAGTCTGTTACTCAAAGCAAAATCAATCAACTGGCGTTCACGTACCTGAATGAGCGGACGTATAAGATGAAACCCATAACGTGTTTTATAGATAGGCGCTAGCGCTCTCATGCTTCCGTTGTAAAACATATTCATAAAAAAGCTCTCTACCGTGTCATCGAAGTGATGTCCTAAAGCAACTTTATTAAACCCATGCTCTTGAGCAAAGCTATAGAGTGCTCCTCTACGCATACGAGAAAAGTAACTGCAAAAAGAGGAGTTTTCACGTATAGCATCTTGGGAGACATCAAAAATATTGGTATCAAAGACGGTGTGTTTTATCTCATACTCTTCACAATGTTTAGAGAGGAAATCATAATTCTCTCCCTCCATACCATACTTAACAGTACAAGCCTCAAACTCAAAACGAAAAGGTGCATGGCGTTGTATATGCTTCATCGCATGCACCAGTGTCAGAGAATCTTTACCCCCACTAA
>JALSSQ010000126.1 GCA_026984165.1 Sulfurovum sp. | reverse complement strand
GGAGGTAAATCATGTTAACAGTCGCACTTCCAAAGGGAAGAATAGCAGAGCAAACCCTAGAGATATTTGCCCAGATTTTCGGTGGAGAATTTAAGTTTGAGGGGAGAGAACTCATCCTCGATATGGGAGAGTTTCGTTTTTTAAATGTACGTAACCAAGATGTGCCAACTTATGTAGAGCATGGTGCAGCAGATATTGGTGTGGTCGGACTAGATGTGATTACGGAAAAAGAGCTAGACATCATCCAGCTTCTTGATATGCAGTTGGGTAAATGCAAAGTAGCCATCGGTATCAAAAATGAAGATGAGCTTGACTGGTCACGCCCTAACATCAAAGTCGCCACCAAAATGGTCAACATTACTAAAAACTACTTTGCCAAAAAGGCAGTAGGGGTAGAAGTGGTGAAACTGTATGGTTCTATCGAGCTTGCGCCTTTAGTTGGCTTGGCAGATGCGATTGTTGACATTGTAGAGACAGGTAGTACTATGAGGGAAAATGGTCTAAAAGTAGCTGAAGATATTATGGACTCTTCTGCGCATCTCATCGCCAATAAAAATAGTTTTTATGCAAAGAAAGAGGAGATACTCTCTTTGTATGAGAAGATCAAAGAGGTTGTGCAAAGAGATGCACAATACTAACAACAGTGCTGATTCTCTTGACCTCTATGCAAAAGTAGAGGATCTCCTCGGTGTCAAAGAGGCAGCCCCTCGCCTCTATGCCCATTACCTTATTTTTTTAAAGAGTATCACATTTGAGACACTTCTTGATGTGGGGTGTGGTTCTGGCGATTTTTTGCTCCAGATGCAAAAAGCATTAGAGATACCTGGGGTGAAAGGTATCGACCTAAGCCCTTTAATGGTGGCAAAAACGCAAGAGAAAGGTATGGATGCAGAGTGTATTAACTTATGTGACGTAGAGGCCAAATATGACGTGATTACAGCTGTTTTTGACATGCTGAACTACCTTGATGCCAAACAATTAAAATATTTTTTAGCCTGTGTGAAAAATCATCTCAATGAGGGCGGTGTTTTTCTTTGTGATATCAATACCTTGTATGGCTTTGAAAATGTAGCAGTTGGTTCTTTCATCGTTGATGATGAAGAGCGATTTTTAACGGTTGACAGTGACTTTGAAGGGGTTAAGTATATCTCAGAGTTTACACTTTTTGAAAAAGAATCAACATGCTATAAAAAGTCACAAGAGACGATTAGACAGTATTATCATATGGTTGAAGATATTGTTAAGATGAGTGGATTAGAATTGCTGGCTAATGATGAGGTTAATTTATATGAATTAGAGGAAGCGGATAAACGCTTTATTGTATTACGGAAGATGTAGGGGTCGATTCCATATCGACCCTTATAAGATAGTCTAAGACTATCTTACGTTTTCAAAAGGGTTTTCTACAACATTTTTTCTGTCAACGATGTATGGGATAAGTGCTGTTTGTCTCGCTCTTTTAATCGCTACAGTGACAAGCTCTTGGTGACGTTTACAGTTACCTGTAAGACGACGAGGCATGATTTTAAATCTTTCACTAAGTGAAAATTTAAGACTAGCCAAGTCTTTGTAGTCTATAAAATCAACTTTTTGCTCACAATATTTACAATATCTTTTTTTAAATTTTCTTCTTTCTGCCATGGTGTTCTCCTAAAATGGTATTTCATCTTCATTGATGTCTATCTCTGGAATATTTGGTGTTGGCTGTGGTGCTTCTGCTGGAGCAGATGGTGCAGGCTGACTATAGTTGTTTTGTTGAGGTGCAGATGCTTCATAAGAAGACTCCCCTTGCTGACTATATCCGTTACCACCCATGGGTGCTGCTTCATCTTTACTTCCTAACATTTGGAGGTTTTCTACAGTCACTGAGTGTTTGCTTCTTTTGCTTCCATCTTGTGCTGTCCACTGTTCCAATCGTAATCTTCCATCTACTAAAACTTTGCTGCCTTTACGTAAGTACTGGTTGGCGATTTCAGCAGTTCTACCAAAGAATGTAATGTCAACAAAAAGTACTTCTTCTTTCTGCTCACCTGTTTGAGATTTGAATTTGCGTGATGTGGCAATGGCAGTATTACCAATGGCTGCACCACTTTGTGTATATCTAATCTCAATGTCTCTGGTTAGGTTCCCTGCTAAAATTATCTTGTTGTACATAAAGGTTGCTCCTGTTAAGTGCTTTGTGTTACGCCTCTGTTGATTCAGCCGCTGGTGCTTCTTCTTCAACTGGTGCAGCTTCTGGTGCAGCGTCAGTTTTTTTGTTTGCTGATTCTACAAGTTTGTTAAACTGCGCAAGTTCTTTTTGCTTGGTATATTTTACAGTTAAAAACTTGATAACATCTTCGTTGATTTTGAGATTTCTCTCAAGCTCGCTGATAAGTGTACCTTCTGCTTTATAGAAAAGAACAGTGTAGTAACCTCTGTTGTTTTTTTCTACAGGGTAGGCAAGTTTTCTCATACCCATATCATCAGTAGCGATAAGTTCACCACCATTTTTAGCAACAACCTCTTTGATCTTTTCAATCTGTGCTGCGGTTTCTTCGTCTGTAAGTGTAGGTTTTACTACAAACAGTGTTTCATAACAAGTCATATTGTTTCCTTTTGGTTTAATAGCCCATAGAAATGCGGATAGTATTTCAACCCGTCCAAAAATGAGCAAGAATTTTGGAACGATTATTATACCCAAATGACCTTAGTATTTTATAAATACCCTTGAAGCTTGATAAGCATGCTATAGAGAAGTACCTCTTTTTGTGTGTTGGGCGCTCTTTTTATTGCAAGTTCACTCTCTAATAAATGTTCGTAAATTTTGAGTAACGAGGCAGACTTGACATGCAAAGCAAGCTGTGCTTTTTGTTCTTCTATATGTTTAGGAAGTTTGTAGCCTAAAATAGCAGCAGAATCTACATGTCCATGGAGTTTGATGTAGGCATGAAAAAGAAAGATTTGATTGACAAAGTATTGGGTAGAACGTAACAGGGAGGCTTCATCTTCACCAATTTCTAGCAGTTTGGTAATGGTATCGGTAATAGGCTTTTTATTAAAGAGATCTATGAGCAGTTGCTCTGTGGCTAGTGGTGCAGTAGAGTAAACGAGTCTGTCTATGTCTTTGCCTGTCACTTTAGTACCAAGTATGGCTAGCTTGTCTAGTTCGTTGGCACAGAGTGCTAGGTTGTTGTTGAGTACGAGCATGAGGTGTTGTAGGGCATAGTGGTCGATGTCTA
>JALSSQ010000125.1 GCA_026984165.1 Sulfurovum sp. | reverse complement strand
CAATCATCACATCTTCAGAAAAAGTGAGGTTACAGTGTGTACATGCGACTTCAGCCAAGACCAATCCTTATGAAAATCATTCGTTTGAATTATTTTATCCAAAGTTGGGTAAGATTCCCTATGGAAAATGTATTATTATTGACAGGTATGCTTGTTTTGGCAGAACTTTTTGAAGTCTATATCCAACGTGCAGAAACTTTGATAGGTGTTTTGTCAAATCTTTACCACTACTACCGAAAAAGTATTTTTCTATTTTTCCTGGTACAGCCAGGGTTTTATGTGTTGCTCTTTATCGTGCTTGTGACAGGGGTACTTAACGCCAGTATGATTTTTCTTCTGGCATTGAAAGTTTTTGATATCTTTTATAAAATAGAGCTCATTAAAAAAGTGTTTATCGAAAAAAAAGTCTCTGTAGAAGTAGGGCAGATGTTGGAGTGGAAAATGCCACCTTATTTCTTTTTAATGGGTGTGATGATGTACCCACCGTTGTTGTATTATGCCTTGACATAGTATGATGCATTGACTTTTCAGCCAAAAAGCATTATAATGGCACCACTACACATTGGATATTGCCAATGTCATACCTTCACAATTCATAACCCAAAAGCAAGAGGAAATATGAGCGATAATAAAAAATCTTCTAATGGCAACCATGCCAACAGAAAAAATAGAACCCATGTGCCAGTCAATGGACATAAAATTGAAGACCTTCAAAATCTCCCCCTTTCACAACTTGTCGAGATAGCTAAAGAAGTTAAAGTCGAAAACCCTAATGAATTTCAACGAAAAGACCTTATTTTTGAAATCTTGAAATCTCAGGTTTCAGCAGGTGGATTTATACTCTATACGGGTATTTTGGAAATTATGAATGATGGGTACGGCTTTTTACGTTCAATCGATGGTAACTTTGCCAATTCATCAAATGATACTTATGTCTCTGGTACACAGGTTAAGCGTTTTGCACTACGAAATGGTGACATTGTTACAGGACAGGTACGTGCCCCTAAAGATCAAGAGAAGTACTATGCGCTGCTTAAGATAGAAGCCATTAACTACTTGCCACCAGAGAAGTCAAAACAACGTCCTCTTTTTGACAACCTTACACCACTTTATGCGATGGAACAGCTCAAAATGGAGTACAACCCGATGAAAATGACAGGGCGTGTACTTGATTTGTTTTGTCCAGTAGGAAAAGGGCAAAGAGCACTTATCGTGGCACCTCCGCGTACAGGTAAAACAGAGCTACTTAAAGAGCTTGCACATGGTGTAACACATAACAATCCAGATGCCTCACTCATGGTACTGCTTGTTGATGAAAGACCTGAAGAGGTGACAGACATGCAACGTTCAGTCAAAGGTGAAGTCTATGCATCGACTTTTGATTTGCCTGCACAAAACCATGTACGTACCGCCGAAATGGTGATAGAAAAAGCCAAAAGACGTGTAGAGATGGGTAAAGATGTGGTTATCTTGCTTGACTCTATCACGCGTCTTGCACGTGCATACAACACTGTAACACCAAGTTCTGGTAAAGTACTTTCTGGTGGTGTGGATGCCAATGCACTCCATAAACCAAAGCGTTTCTTTGGAGCGGCTAGAAATATAGAAGAGGGTGGTTCACTGACTATCATCGCTACGGCACTTATAGACACGGGTTCACGTATGGATGAGGTGATTTTTGAAGAGTTTAAGGGGACTGGTAACTCCGAAGTAGTCCTTAGCCGTCATGTCTCTGAAAGACGTATTTATCCAGCTATTGATGTTACGAAGTCTGGTACACGTAAAGAAGAACTCATGATAGATGCGCTTACACTTCAAAAAGTATGGGCACTGCGTAATGCGATGCAAAATATGGAAGAGGTCGAAGGGCTTAAATTCCTTTTCTCTAAAATGATGAAAACCAAGTCCAATGAAGAGTTCCTTTCTATGATGAACGAAGGTGCATGATAAAAGTTCACACTTTTATCAAGTGAGGAGTGAGGAGTGAGGAGTGAGGAGTTAAGGATTGGTGTTTTTGATTCTGGATTAGGTGGTTTAACAGTTGTTAAAGCATTGACTAAAGTGATTCAAAATGCAGATATTTTTTATCTGGCAGATACGAAAAATGCGCCTTATGGTGAAAAGACACCTAAGCAGATACTTCAATTTTCTTTAGATATCACACAATATTTTTTAGATGCATACAAGATAGATATTTTGATTGTTGCGTGCAATACGGCAACCTCTGCAGCGATTGAAATACTTCGTGAGCGTTACCCTCATCTCATAATTATAGGTACTGAACCAGGCATTAAGCCAGCCATAGAACATACACTCACAGGCAAAATAGGTATCTTGGCTACACCTGCGACACTCAGTGGAGAAAAATACCAGTCTTTAGCAAATAGAGTTGCAAACCAAAAAAATATACAACTGTTTGAGCAGGCCTGTCCTGGGCTTGTTGAACAGATAGAAAAGGGTGAAATATCTAGTGATGAGACAAAAAAACTGTTAGAACAATGGCTTTTACCTATGAATGAAAATGGGGTAGATACCATTGTACTTGGTTGTACGCACTACCCCTTGGTAGGAAAGACTATCTCAGAGATAATGCATTGTGATGTGACCCTGATAGAAACGGGAAGTGCCATAGCCAGACGTACACTTGATATGGCACTTCAGCGAGCGCACAAAAATCATGGTAAGTGTACTATACAGATGGAAAGTACAGGTAGCATAGATTGTCAAGCTGCTATTAGCATCTTGGGGCAAGAGACAGTATGTCATAAGATTAACATAATAAATCATTAGGGTTACTTGTATATTTGTTATAGTTATACTTTAAGTTTTACTTTAATTATTTAATTTTTTCTGCATTGTCATTAATTATAAAGTTAACTATGGTTAGAATATTCATATACAATCATAACTGTATTGTAAAAGCCAAGTTCATCGTGAGGTGAATACGGAAAGTCATGGGTCTCTTTGAGATTGCCAGACTACCAATGATAGTATAAATGATTATTTGTAATTAAATAACTTTCATACTTCAATCCCTAAATGAAATATACACAATCATTTTGTGTCAAAGGAGTTATTCATGAAATTATCCTATGTGGCAATACTCTCAGCAAGTACATTGATTGCGAATGCCAATATCAATGAAATTACAGAGGGTGTCCCTTATGTTAAAGTTCAATCCAATGGGAAGACCTATAAAATACAAAGAGTACAGAAACCAAATA
>JALSSQ010000124.1 GCA_026984165.1 Sulfurovum sp. | reverse complement strand
GTGTGCCTCGTACCATGTTTTTTACAGGGCTTGTATGGTCGAAAAAATATATAGGGCCAATGAAGAAATAAGCCGTTACCAAAAGTGTCATAGTGAAAAAAAGATAGGCAAAAGTTAATAATGAAAAAAAACAATACATATCTTGTTATAGCTGTGTTACTGGTTTTATCTGGTTGTGGCACAAGTTCTATATCCACGGAAGAAGACTACAACATAAGTACCAGCAATCCAGTGAACACAGGAGAATCAAATGTATCCAACCCTTCTACTTCAGTGCCTACAAAGGACAGCGATAATGATGGTGTAGCTGATAGTTCAGATAACTGCCCATTTAATGCAAACTCAAATCAAAAGGACAGCGATAATGATGGTGTGGGTGATGTGTGCGAGAGTAAAAGCAAAAAAGCTATCCTTCTTATAGTAGAATATGCAAATACCAATGGTGCTACACAGAAACCACGTGTGCAAGATTATATTGATGCAGGTATTCGAGGTATTACTAGCCAAAACCTTATAAAAATGAATGCTGCAATTAAAGACTTAAATGCAGAAAGTGTTGATACGGGTGAAGAGATACAGGCTATTTCTGATGGATTGGGTATTACTATATTAGATTCTGATAAAGATGGGATAAACAATGATATAGATAATTGTCCCAATAAGCCAAATAGTGATCAAAAAGATACAGATGGTGACGGTGTAGGTGATGTTTGTGACACTTCATTTTCAACTACAAATGATAGAGATGGTGACGGTATTGTTGATGCAAAAGATAACTGTCCTTATAGACCAAATAGCGACCAAAAAAATACGATAGGTGATAAAGGATTTGGTGACGCATGTACTACACAACTAATGTACCCTCAGGAAACAAAATACATAGAAGAAAAAGATTTAGATAACTACACTCAACAAGAGCTACGAGATGTTGTCAGTGAAGTAGAAGCATTTAGAATAGGAAAACAAAAAAGCATAGCGCCAAGCAGTACATCGTTTAATCCTGATGCAGTTACTTCCTGTGCTGACATTGGCTTACTGGGTAAATGTATCGATGTTTACACTTCCCGTGAACTTTATGAAAAAACGAGGCTAGAGTGCCCTGTGGATGATGTCTGTCGAATTGTAGTTCATCCTGGTATATACACACAACGTACAATATTTACCTATGATCACTGGTATCGACATTTTATAGGAGTGCTGGATGAAAATGGTAAAAGACCTGTTATACAAGGTATAGGAACAAGTGTACTGGCCAATAAAGGAAGAGATAAAAATAGTATGCAAAATACACTGGTACAAAACTTTGTGTTTGTTGGTCAAAATCAGGGTATTGATTTGGATGGAGGAGATACGCTTCCTTGGTATGGCTATGGAGGAATGGTATGGTTAGATAATGTAACGATATACTCAAAAAGTAGACCAATTTTGTTTAATAGTAATAAGGGTGGTAAAGGTGGTTCAGGCTTTTTATGGTTTACCGATGGTGAGATTCTCAGGAATGAGAGAAGCATCAATAAAAAGTTGATTGATATTACTGAAATAGACTTAGCATACTTCTCTAACACCAAAATAAGATCATCTAAATGGGTAAAAAAATATATTCTTAATATACATTCTGATGGAGTTAAATTTGATAATACTATAGATGAAAAAGGAAATAACATAACTTGCGATGGACAAATTATTGATTGTAGAGACGGTAATTATCCAAATCTCTTACGTAAACCGACAGTGGAGTGGTTTGAGACTCTCATTTCTAAGAACAAGCTAAAATACACCCCATAGATTGAGCTTGTATGCAACAATGTAAGTAAAATGAACAACCTCAATCCGAGGAGAATGCGGGGGTTTAAACTTGGATTTAAATTTATTGGAGAAACGTAGTTCACACGATAAATTAAATTCTATGGGCGATTTAAAATCTACCAAGTAAATCTATCAAACACTTATAAATGCATTACTCCGAAAAAAAACTACAAGAGGTATCGTAAAATAAGTATAGCCCAATAAAGCACCTAATAGAAATGGGGTATCGGCACTACCCAACCTCCATAGCAGCCTCACACGTCACCTGCACTATCTCCACTTCATCACTGTCAATACATGCAGCAGTCAGTTTACCACCCCATAAACAGCCAGTATCTAAAGCCAATACATTGTCATCATGATGAAAGCCAAGGGTGGACCAGTGACCGAAGATAATTTTGAGGTCGATATCTTTTCTGTTGTCACACTCAAACCAAGGCTTCAGCCCTTTTGCACGCAGAGTATCTGTAGGGGCACCTTTTTGGTCAAAGTCTAGTCTGTGGTCACCGTAGCAGTAGCGCATACGTGTAAATGCAGAGACGATGTAACGGTCTATGTCTTCAGGGCTTGCCCCTCTGTCAAAAGTGTTGCTGCCTTCTTTAAACATGCGTTTAAGCCACACAGCAGCGTCATCACTACTGAGCTTCTCTTCTATACGTTTGGCGTACTCCATCGCCATACCCAAGTCAAACTCGGGAGAGATACCCGCATGTGCCATACAGTAGCCCAAGGAGAAGTCTGTATGCAAAAACTTCTGCATTCTAAGCCAATCTATGAGCATTTTGGCATCAGGAGAGGCAAGTATAGGGTCGATAGTAGGATTGGACTTTTTGATGCCATAGTAGGCTGCTATAAGTGTAATGTCATGGTTGCCTAGCACGACTTCTATACTCTCACGTATGCTGTAGAGATAGTAAAGTGTTTCAAGAGAGTCTTCACCACGGTTGACAAGGTCACCTGCTATCCAAAGTCTGTCATGTGCAGGATTAAAAGCTATTTTACCCAGTAACTCCATCAATGATGCATGACAGCCTTGAATGTCGCCTATTGCCCAAACAGCCATTATTTGTACTCCGTACATATAAAATGAGAAATGAGAAATGAGAAATGAGAAATTTTTGTCATCTTAATATCCTAATGCCTCTTTGTACTTTTTCACCTTCTCTTCAAACTTCATGGCTGCGTAAGCAGAGGATGGTGAGGGGAGATAAACTGTTTCTATGTCTAGGTAAGAGAAGTGCGTTTTAAAAAGTGCCTCTGCCTTTTTACCTGTAAAGGCTAGTTTTTTGATGCTTGGATGTGCTTCTAAGAAACCTGCGATGTCATTGACCTCTTCGTTTTCCAAAGAGCTGTCAAGCGAGTTGTCACGGCTACACTCCCTTACCATATCCCAAAGCCCAAACTTCGCCTCTTTAAGTAGC
>JALSSQ010000123.1 GCA_026984165.1 Sulfurovum sp. | reverse complement strand
ATATGACAATGGATTTGATTTTTTTAAAGTCTATTTGAGTGTAGTTGTGATGAAAATGGTACGCTCTGATTTGGGAAGTAGTGGTGTCATGTTTAGTCTTGATACAGAGACAGGTTTTAAAGATGTTGTTTTTATAAATGCCACATATGGATTGGGTGAAAATGTGGTGCAAGGGACTATTGATCCTGATAGTTTTTATGTTCATAAACCTACTTTTAAAGATGGTTATCGTGCTGTACTCAAACGTCGTTTGGGCAAAAAACAGTTGAAAATGATTTTTACAGATACACTAAATACAGATAATATTGCAGTCGAATATACTAAAAATATTGATACAAATGATAAAGAGCGTAAGCACTTTAGTATCAGTGATGAAGATGTTATGGTATTGGCAGATTATGCAATTAAGGTAGAAGAACACTATTCTCGTAAAGCAGGTTTTCAAAAGCCTATGGATATGGAGTGGGCAAAAGATGGAGTAGATGGACATATTTATATGGTACAGGCACGTCCTGAGACAGTAGAATCGCAAAAAAATGGTTCTATTTTAAAGATGTATCATCTTAAAGAAAAAGCAAAACCATTGGTTATAGGGCGTGCTGTGGGTACTAAGATCGGTCAAGGAAAAGTACACGTCATCAAAGATGCTTCTGAACTTAGTAGTTTTAAAGCGGGAGAAGTTTTAGTTTCTGAAACAACGACACCTGATTGGGAGCCGGTGATGAAAACAGCTTCTGGTATCGTGACCAATCGTGGAGGGCGTACTTGTCATGCTGCTATTGTTTCTCGTGAATTGGGGATTCCCGCTGTAGTTGGGACAGATGACGCCACAAAAGTACTTCAAAATGGACAAGAAGTAACTGTTAGTTGTGCTGAGGGTGAGACTGGTTATGTTTATGATGGAAAACTTGATTTTGAGATTGTAAAAACAGATCTTTCCAAATTGCCCAAAACCAAAATGGAAGTGATGATGAATTTAGGCAATCCTGATATTGCATTTTCTTTAGCATCTTTGCCTGTTGATGGGATAGGACTTGCTCGTATGGAGTTTATCATCAACGAATACATAAAAGCACATCCAATGGCGATCAAACATCCACAAAAAGTTGACGATGCGACACGAAAAGCTCTTGAAAAGTTGAGTCAATCTTTTGAAAGTATGGAAGATTTTTTTATCAAAACTCTCTCTGAAGGAGTTGCAACTATCGCTTCTAGTGTTTATCCTAAGCCTTGTGTTGTGCGTATGAGTGATTTTAAAAGTAATGAATATGCTACCTTACTTGGTGGAGATTTTTTTGAACCTAAAGAAGACAATCCTATGATAGGTTTTCGTGGGGCAGCTCGTTATGCACATCCTTCATACGAAGATGGTTTTGCACTAGAATGTGCTGCTATGAAACGTGTTCGTGAAGAGATGGGATTTGAAAATGTGATTTTGATGATTCCATTTTGTCGTCGTGTTCAAGAGGGTAAAAAGGTTTTAGAGACGATGGAAAAATATGGACTAAAACGTGGTGAAAAAGGGCTTGAGATTTATGTCATGTGTGAAATTCCTAACAATGTCATCCAAATTGATGAGTTTAGTGAGATTTTTGATGGTTTTAGTATTGGTTCAAATGATTTGACACAATTGACATTAGGTGTTGATAGAGATAGTGAGATTGTCGCATTTGATTATGATGAGAGAGATCCTGGTGTGATGAAGATGATAGAAATGGCTGTTAGCGGTGCTAAACGAAACCATCGCCATAGTGGTATATGTGGACAAGCTCCATCTGATTATCCTGAAGTGGCAAGATATTTGGTAGAGTTGGGTATAGATTCTATGAGTTTAAATCCAGATAGTGTTTTAAAAACATTACAAGATATCGTGGCATTAGAGCAAAAATAGGGCAGGGATTTTAGTCATGCATAGTAGGTCTATTTATCTTTATGCACCACAGAAGAGATCAGGTAGCCGTATCATAGCTATGGGTTTGATGGAAATGCTTAAAACTCAAGTACAAGATGTTGCATATTTTAAACCCATCATTAGTACAGATGTAGAAGAAGATGATGATATAACTTTTTTTAAATCTTATTTTTCTTTAAAACAACCGATACAAAGTGCTTATGGGATGAGTGAATCTAAACTTCATAAGTATATCGTATCAAACTCTATAGAACGTGCTTATGAAGAGATATTGGAGCGTTTTTTAGCACTTGAAAAAGAGTATGATTTTGTACTGTGTCAAGGTGTGGGTGAAAAAACATTTATGAGTGAAGATATTGATTTGGAAATTGCCAAAAATCTGCCTGTTTCACTTATGGCTATTTTGAATGCAAAAGGTTTAGATACAGTAGAAGATATTTTAGATAAAATTTCACTTAGTATGACCAGGCTTAGGAATTATCATGATGATCCTATTGCTATTTTCATCAATCGTGTTGAAGAAGATTTGTTAAAAAACTTACAATCAAAAATCTCTATAAAATTTCCTTACTTTTGTATTCCTGAAGAAAAAGAACTTAATCGTCCGACTATGGCAGAGATAGCAGTAGAAATTGGAGCAAAAATCTTACATCAAAAATCTCAAATCTTAGATCGAAGCGTAGCCCAAAGCAAAGTGGCAGCGATGCAAATTGAACACTATTTAAATTATCTGCAAGAGGGAGATTTGATTATTGTACCTGGTGATAGAGATGATATTACCCTTGCAACATTTCTGGCAAATTTATCAAAAAATTATCCTTTTATAGCAGGATTACTTTTTACTGGAGGGATGCAGCCTTCAAAAAATATTTTCTCTCTTATTGAGGGTGCAGATTTGCCTGTATTGCCTATGCTGGGAATCGATACAGATACCCAAAGTGCAGCATTGATGGTTCAGCAGATAAAACCGAAGATTACACTTGAAGGAAAACGTAAAATATCTTTAGCTATTGGGTTGTTTAATAGTTATGTAGATTTAAATCGTTTGAAAGCTCCTTTGACACTACACGAAGCAAAAGAGATGACACCTGTTCGCTTTAGTTACTTTTTACATGAATCAGCACGTCATTCTCATGCTGATATATTATTGCCAGAGAGTCAGGATGAAAGGGTTCTTCGTGCGGTAGAAATTGTACTCAGACGAGGTATCTGTTGTGTGACACTTTTAGGGGATGAAACTAAAATTGCACAAAGAGCTAGTGTTCTTGGTCTTGACCTTACAAAAGCTCGTATTATCAATCCCCAAACCTTTGAGCATAAAG
>JALSSQ010000122.1 GCA_026984165.1 Sulfurovum sp. | reverse complement strand
TTTTTGATTGGGAGTTGGATATATTTATTTTTTACAATATTCCAACCTCCTAATTTATTTTTGTATGAATATATTGGTAGGTCTGTTATTTTGTTAATTGATTGAACTACAAATAAAGATTGATTATTAGATAGTGTAAGATTATTAAAAATCCAACGAATCGCATATGCATCTGATAAAACAGTAAATTCATTTGCTTGAAAATAAGCTCGATAAATATCACTATTTGAAGGAATAGAAATTACATTCTTTAAAATAGTTGCTCCTTCTCTAGGCACAAAATAGTTTAACCCTTGATTTTGAAAGCTAGAAGTTAGACACGGAAGTGTATATTTCCCGATTATCTGTTTTGGCAAATCATTTGCTTTGTAATGTAATTTTTTTGTCTTTATTTTTTCAAATAAATCACCAATTCTAAACTCACCCCACTCAACACCTTTTAACTTAGCATCAAGTAGGGCTTCTACTTTCCCAGCTCTTGGCTCTCTCCTTGCCCTTTTAAAATGTTGCCCACTTCCCAAGCCAAGTAGTCACCTACTGTCTTTTTGAAGTCCTCTAAAGTTGGCTTAGTATCAATAGGGGCTGATTTATTCCAATCTGCACCATTTTCAGGGTCTATGGTATCTTCGTAATACTCTTTTTCGCTAAAAATGTTGAGCTTACTCTTGCCAAATCGAACTAAATTTACTATCTCTTCATAACGCCCTTTGGCATTGTCTGTATCTTTTAAGTTATTACTTGCTTTTTTACGATTGCTTCTTGTGTAGCCATCGTTTGAGAAGTCTATAAACTTGACCATTTCATCTTTCTGGTGTGGTTCATTTACTCTAAATACATAGATATTTGTCTGCACACTTGATTTGCCTATAAAAATATCTACAGGCATTTTTATACTTGCTATTAGAGTATGCTTTTTAAGAATTTTTTTATTTATATCTACTGCTTTACCACTTCCTGCTGAATTTTGTATAATGATAGCGGCGTAACCCTTGTTCATCATATCTAAAGCATTTTGCACAAAGTTCATACCATTGCCATCGGCAGAATATGGAGGGTTAAGCACAAAAGCATCAGCAGGGAACTTTTCGTCTGTCTTGCCGAAGCCATACTTACCATCAAAATCAAACGAATCTTCATTTAAGATGTTTGAGCTTCCATCACCCATAAGTATCATATTTAAGATAGCTAACATATAGATATCTGGAAGTAGCTCTACTCCTAAGAGTTGTTCTGCTTTTATTTTAAGCTGTTTTTGTGCTAATTCATCTGGCGAATCAATACTATCTTTTGCATCTTTTAACATCTCATTCATAGCTGCTACTAAAAGACCAGCCGACCCAGTAGCAAAATCCCATACATACGAGTCTTTGTTTACCCTTGCTAGTTTTACTAAAAGTGTTGCTATATAAGATGGTGTTAGCACTACATCATTTAGTTTGTCTTGTGAGAAGCCTAGCCAACCATACATCTCATTAAAAAGCTTTCCTGTAAAGTCTGTAGTGAGTCCTATCTTGTAGTATATTCCTATATCATCTACTATTTTAGAAAAGACTCTTTTTACTTGACTCTCTCCATTGGTTATTTTGTTAATATTTTCAGTAGTGAGGGTATTTTGTAATGTTCTTATTATAAAGTCTTTCTTCTTTTGAGGAATGTTTTTTTCTGATAAAAATGCTTTGATACGTCCAAGTAAAATGTCACCATCTCTACCACCTTCAAATGCTTGTGACTTTAACTCTTCTTTTTCTAAAATAGGCACTTTATTAGGTATGCCAATAGTCGCCATAATGGTTGCAGCCACTAAATAAATACGGTCTTTTTCGCCTAAACCTTTTTCGTTTTCATAAATGTCATTGTTAAGCTTGACTAGACTTGCGTCTATTTCTCTCTCTTTTTGCTCTTTGATGGCTTCTAGTTCTTTTAGTGAGAGTTGTAGATGTTTTACTTTTTCTATAAAGGCATCAAAGTTTTTAGGTGCTAAAAACGAGAGGTCTGTAAACTCTCCTATCTTTTGCCCTGCCCCATAGTTACTTTTAGAGACATAGTAAACGCCTATCTCATGCTCTATGTTCCCCTTGCTGTCCTTATTCCCCGTGATACCAATAGCGATAATATCTGTATAGCTCGTATAGTGCAACAAGGCATTAGCATAATGCACTGCACCATTAACGGCATAATCTTTTATGTTTGTATAATGAGGTTCATGTTTGGCTTTTGTATTTTCTACTTGTCCCTCTTTGTTGAGTTTGACAAGTTTATTTTTCTGTCCTTTGTACTCTATGAGGATAGGATAATATTTTTGATTTTTATCTTCTAGTAACAACTTAGCGTCAGGACGATTGCCACCTTTGCCACCGCCCTTAGACTCATACTCTCCAAGTGCTTTGTCTATTTCACTATTTAGTGAAGCTTGTTCAAGTTTAACATCTAACCCATAAGATTGTAGCCATCCATTTGCTAATTGTGCTATATCTGGTTCTATTGACTTTGCCATTTAATTTTCCATTATTGAGTTATATTATTTTAGCTAAAAATTTATTTAAAGTTTTTTTATCACCCAACTGTTTAATACCTAACATAATTCACAAATCAAAAAATAAATATAATCATAAATCAAGCCATTTGTATATAGTAGTTATAATGAAAATACAACATAACTACTATAGTATGATGTTATATTGCATAATGTTATATGTATTTGAGTTATTAAGTTAAACTAAGATTATACAATGGAGACTAAGGTATCCATTGTATATTGTTTATTTTGAAGGGTTATGAGCAGTGACCTCCACCGCAACAACCAGATTTTCCTCTTTCATCTACTGATATTTTGAAAGTTGAGTCATCTTCTACTACTTCAAATTCATGTTTTTGACAAAAATCTTGATTCATGTCTTTTGCCATGTTTAAAGCTTGTATTAGGGCATCATCTTTTGACTCGAAAGTCATATTATTTGTAAACTCACTTTTTTTAAAGCATCCACACTCTTTTTCCATTTTTACTGTAAACATTTTTAAATCCTTCTATTAATATTTATTAGAGGATATATTTTATCAAAGAAGAACTTAAATAAGAGTTATATTGTCTTCTTTTCTGTGATACTCAACAATGCCGGTAACAAAACTATATCTACGATAAATGCGATAATAAGTGCTGTTGCTGTTACTATACCAAAATTATAGTTTGGTGAAAATTTACTTCCCATAAACATTGCAAACGCTATACTCAGTATGATTGTAGTAAACAATATCGCTTTTCCTG
>JALSSQ010000121.1 GCA_026984165.1 Sulfurovum sp. | reverse complement strand
TGTTTTACTTTTTTTATGAGTTCTTCTTCCGAATAAAGAGTGATTTTCGCAGACATACTTTTCCTTTAGTCGTATAGTTTTTAAGATATTATACGATAATGATCGTTTGATGTCAAACGCCTATTAGTACACATATTGAGTTAACTTAAGCATACACCTTCAACTCATTATACAAACTATCCCTCTCCACAGGTACAAACCCAGAGTTTTTGATGAGTGCTATAAAGTCGTCCAATTCCATGCCATTGGCACTTTTGGCTCCTGCTGCTGACTGGATGGCTTCTTTTTCTATGGTGCCGTCTAGGTCGTTGGCTCCGAACTCTTGGGCTATGAGGGCTAGGTTGATGGTGCTGGTGGCCCAGTAGGCTTTGATGTTGGGGATGTTGTCTAGAAGTATTCTGGCGATAGCGTAGGTTTTGAGTACCTCTTGACCGCTGGGGAAGTTGCAGTTTTTGAGATAGTTGTTCTCTCTTTGATAGACCAAAGGAATGAAGGCATTAAAGCCGCCTGTTCTGTCTTGTAAGTCGCGTAAACGTAACATATGGTCTATACGATGCGCACGTCTCTCTACATGCCCAAAGAGCATCGTGGCGTTGGACTCTTTGCCTTTGTTATGCCATTTTTCGTGTATCTCTAGCCATTGGTCTGAAGTGACTTTACCTTTACAGAGGTACTCACGGACTTTTTCGTCAAAGATTTCTGCGCCACCGCCTGGCATGGAGTCAACGCCGTTTTCTATCATCATATCTAACACCTCATCATAACTATACCCATAATGACGTGCAAGAAAATCTACTTCAGCAGCAGTCATAGACTTGATATGTACCGATGGGTGTTTGGCACGTATCTTTCTAAAGGCTCCCATATACCACTCTACACCATCTTTAGGATTGTGTGCAGAGACGATGTGTAGTTCTTTGGCACCGTTGGCTATGGACTTTGTGGCGATGTCTAGTATCTGTTCATGGGTAAGTGTGTATTGATTAGGGTTTTTGCGTGTGGCAGAGTAGGCACAAAATTTACATACATCGGCACAGACATTGGTAGGGTTTATATGACGGTTGATGTTAAAATAGGACTTATTGCCAAACTTCTCTCTACGTATCTCATCGGCGAGTTCACCCAAAGTATAAAGATCCAAATCGTAGAGTGCTTCACCCTCTTGCTGGGTGAGTCTTTCTCTGTTGCGTACTTTGGTGATTAAATTCATCTATATTACCTACCATTAGTTATTTTCGCTATTATAACACTAATAGATTAGGAGTTACTAAGTGGATAAAGTAAAAGCACAAATCGAAGCACTCTTGTATGAAAACGCAGCTGATTTCGAGATAGCAAAGGTACTCAAACAGGAGATTAAAACCTATTTTGATACCCTCGAAGATACCTTTGCCACCTCTGGAGGCAAGGATTTTCTTGTCAAACATACCAAAAAAATAGACAGTATATTGAAACTTATTTTCAAAGTCGCCCAACGTGAAATGTTTGGTGACTATGCACCTATGAAAAACTCCATACCTTTGGCACTCGTAGCACTTGGGTCTTATGGGCGTGAGCAGCTCTGTGTGTACTCTGACATTGATCTAATGATAGTCTATAAAGAGATACCCGGATACAACGCAAAAGAGATGATAGAGAAGATACTCTATATCTTGTGGGATACAGGGCTCAAGCTTGGGCATCGTGTACATACGGTAGAAGAACTTTTTGAGGTCTCAAAAACAGACCTTACCATCAAAACAGCTCTTTTGGAATCTCGTCTGATAGAGGGTTCAAACTTTATCTGGATGGAGACACAAAATGCCATCAGCCAGATACGCCATGATGGAGTTCAAGATTTTATACAAAGCAAATTAAAAGAGCAAGAGAAAAAGCACAAAAAATTTCCTCTCACTATGGAACCCAATCTCAAAGAAGGAGTAGGAGGGTTTAGAGATGCAAATCTTGTCTATTGGATAGGAAAAATACTCTATAATGCAGACAATATCAAGTCACTCCCCTATGATATCATAGAGGAGAAGGAGTATAAACCTTTCCGTGTGGCACTTGAATTTCTGTTTCGTGTGCGTTCTGCCTTGCATTTGGCTACAGGCAAAAAGGAGGATAGACTTCGTTTAGAGCTCATACCTAAAGTTTCCCAGTTACTAGGGTATGAACAGAGCAAAAAAGGACATATGAAGTTTGCCAAAAAAGTCACAGAAAACCTCAAGATTATTAGACTTTACAGTACTATATGGCTGGAAATACTTACAAGAGAGTACAGAAAAAAAGAGGAAATCAAACGCTCTTTGTTACCCAAAAAAAAGAGAGAAAATTTTCATGCTCTGCTCAAACAGCTTATACAATTTGCCGATGCACCATTTTATGCACACCCTACTTTCTTGAAAGCCCTTATCGATGCACAAAAACCAGAACGTCCTGATGATACACTCTATAAAACCATAAAAGAGATATTTTACCAACCCTACAGCTATAGTATCTTGACTACTCTCTCTCATACACAACTGCTCAAATATACCATTCCACCCATCAAAAAAGCCGTAAATCTTCCCCAATTTGACGGCTATCATCAATATGCTGTTGATATACACTCTCTACGTTGTGTCTATCATCTGGAACATATAGAAGATGCATTTATAGCTTCGCTCTACACTGCCATGAGTGCAGATGAAAGGGCCATGCTCAAACTGGTGACTTTTTTGCATGATGCAGGTAAGGGACGTAAACGTGACCACCACTATGTAGGAGCATCACTCTTTAAAGTTTTTGCAAAAAAACTCAACATAGACGAAACGCTTATCAAAATGGGAGAAACGCTCATACTCTACCACACACTTATGTCTAATGTCGCGCAACGTGAGGATGTCTATAACGAAAAAATCATTTTGGGTTTTGCCTCACATTTTAAAACACAAAAAATGCTCGATATGATTTATGTGCTTACCTACGCAGATATGAATGGAGTAGGCGCTGACATTTACAACTCATTTAATGCCAAACTGATTCGTACACTTTACAAACAGTCGATAGAAGTATTGGGGCAAACGGCCATGCTCGATGAAGCAGCTAAACGTACAAAAAAAGAACTTTCGTTAAAGAAAAATAAAGACTTTTTAGCACTCAAGAAATCAGAACAAAAAAAGATACTCCGTATGCCATCTAATCTACTTTTTTTACGCTACCATCCTCAGCGTATTGTCGATATTTGTAAAACAGCTTTTGAAACGACTGACTATGAATATTATATTAGCAACCAGGACTATCTGACTA
>JALSSQ010000120.1 GCA_026984165.1 Sulfurovum sp. | reverse complement strand
CTCAGTGCCAGAGAGGCAACAGCAGATGAGATCTCGTCTGGTGTAGTGGGTGGGGCGCCGCAGGGTGGAAGTTGTGGAACAGGCTGCGGCTGCCACTAAATCTTTCCATTTTACTGCATCTTTGACTAAACGGCTTCATTTCGTTTAGTCACATACTACAACGTATGCTCCCTCACTTCACTCACGCCGTTTAGCCAAATCTACAGCAAACTGAAAAGATTAGTGCCACTTCTTTCCATTTTACTAAACTAATAGGCTTACTTTTATACCAACCTTCAAAACAAATTTGACAACAACTAAAGCCAAACGTATATTTTTAATCTTGAAAATATGACAATTTAGCATATTTTTACAGCTTCTTAACAAATCCAACTATAATGGCATCTATGGAAGAAACACTAAGCCTTGAAATCAAATCTATAGCACTTTTGTTATTTTTTGGACTCTTATTTTTATATCAGACAGTACAGTTATGCAAACGCGTGCGTAACAGAACTCTTTTGAGTCGAAACAGGACACTTAAAAAACTCAAAAAACTCTCATGGGATGATTTTGAACTGCTTACTATGGAGTTGTTTGAAAAGCAAGGTTGGAAGGTTAGGGGAAACGAAAAAAAAGGTGCAGATGGTGGGGTGGATATATGGATGCAGAAGAGATCTTTTACCAAGAAAAATATTTCTGCTATCGTGCAGTGCAAACGCTATGATGATGCACTTGTGACGATAAAAGTGATACGTGAAATGTATGGTTTGATGCATGAATATGGTGTGGATGAAGTATATGTGGTTACAACAAGTCGATTTACTAAAGAGTGTTTTTCTTTTGCTGAGGGTAAAAAAATTCGATTGATTGATGGACAAAAACTGTTAAAAATGATACATGCTTGAAATTCCACATAGATTACACGATGTTGTATATTTTGTGTAACTTTTGTTACATAGAATATAGACTATCCTTGGTTATACTAATCATGTTAAATATAAAAAACAAAAGGATTTGGACATGAAAAAAACACTTTTAGCGAGTACACTTGTGGCTTCGCTTATAATCTCAGGATGTGGTAGTAGTAATAAAGCAAATACAACAAATAGTAGTACGGGTATGGATACAAACACTACCGCACGTTTCACTAAAATGACAATGATGGGCGATACAGTAGAACAAGATAATCAAACTAAATTGGAGTGGGTTGGTTCTTCAGGACAGTCAGGTGGTGCGTGTAGACCTCATGCTACTGCGACTTCAGAAGCAGAAGATATTGCTATGGCAAAAGCCCATTGTGATGCCTTGGAATTTGCAGGTCATACAGACTGGAGAATCGCTACACCTGAAGAACATGCTATGTTTATTAAGGGGATGAAAGATGCAGGGATGACACCATTTTATCAAAATCCTGCATGCCCTAGAGTCATAGGAGCCAATGGTACTAGTGCCAAAGCAGTCAATACGCACAACTCTACGCCTGTAGGAGCTATGACGCCTTGGGCAACACTTTTACAACAAAACAGTACCAATTATGGTGTGAAATGCGTCAGAGCATTTTAAATTAGAAGTCCTATATATACTATTTGAGTCTTATTCTGTATAAGGCTCAAAATCCTCTTTACTCACACCACAGTCTGGACATTCCCAATCATCAGGAATATCCTCGAAGGCGGTACCTGGTGCGATGCCACTGTCTGGGTCTCCTAGTGCAGGGTCATAAATGTATTCACATACCGTACAAATGTACTTCTGAGTCATTTTACTCATCTTAAACTCCTTTAGGTAAAATACACTATCTATTTTATACAACAAAAGGACTACAATGTCAATAAAGTGTGCGTTTTTATTTCCAGGGCAAGGCTCACAAGCACAAGGAATGGGAGAAGACTTTTTCAACAATTCTGAGGTAGCCAAACAGATGTTTGCCGATGCAAGCACGAGAACAGGGATTGATTTTGAACATCTACTTTTTACCCAAAATGATGACTTGGGTCAAACGGCATTCACACAGCCTGCTATTTTGCTCGTAGGGGCTATTGCTCACAAACTCTTTACGGATGTTACCCACATTACACCAGTACTCACTATGGGTCACTCTTTGGGTGAGTTTACTGCACTTGTGGCTGCTGGTGCGCTTGATGCCATAGATGCTGTGGAGCTTGTAAACCTTAGAGGTAAATTGATGGCAGAAGCGTGTGCAAAACAAGAAGTCGGAATGATGGTCTCTTTGGGACTTTCAGATGAGGCAGTAGAAGCACTTTGTGAAGAACAAAGAGATGCAGGACTTCAAGTATGGGCAGTAAACTACAATGCCGAGGGGCAAATCGTCATTGCAGGGATTAAAAAAGATTTAGAAACTTTGGCACCACTGGTGAAAGAAGCAGGCGCAAAAAGAGCGATGCTGCTTGATATGTCTGTGGCATCTCACTGTCCATTGCTTGAGTCTGCATCTGCACCACTAGAAGCGAAGCTCAAAGAGATGTTAAAAGATGACTTCATCGCGCCTGTGATTTCTAATGTTACAGCCAAAGCCTACGATACTAAAGCAGAAGCTTTAGAGTTGCTTCCTCAACAGTTGGTGAAGCCTGTGCTTTATAAGCATTCTATAGCGCATATTGATGATGAGGTGGATTGTTATATTGAGTTTGGGCATGGGAATGTATTGAAGGGGTTGAATCGTAAGGCTACGAAGAAGCCTCATTTTAATGTGAGTGATATGGCTTCATTGGAGGCTACCATTGAAGCGATTAAGGCGTTATAGTTTTTAATTGAATTTCGTCATTATGATTTCCCTTTTTTAGGAAATGTGGCGTTGTTATTCTTCTTACTTTTCTAGAAAAGTAAGCAAAATTAGTTGAAGACGGTTTGCGAAGCAAAAATTTCTTCAGTAAAAGTCGTTGCTCCTCTCGAATCACTTCGTTTTCAAGGGCGTTCGGAGCAACAAGACACGCTTTGCGTGATTAATGGATGTGGCGTTGCCACGGTAAAGGAATTGACTTGAAAATAGCTATTATGGGAGCGATGCCTGAGGAGGTGGCGCCGATTGTTGCGAAACTTGATGATATGAAGATGACAGAGTATGCTGCCAATACCTATTATGAAGGCTCTTATCATGGACAAGAGGTTGTTGTGGCGTATTCTAAAATAGGTAAAGTCTTTGCGACACTGACGGCTACGATGCTTATAGAGAAGTTTGGTTGTGATACTTTGCTTTTTTCTGGTGTGGCTGGGGCTATCAGTGATGAGCTGAAAATCGGTGACCTTATTATTGCCGATGGTTTGTGTCAGCATGACTTGGACATTACG
>JALSSQ010000119.1 GCA_026984165.1 Sulfurovum sp. | reverse complement strand
CAGCTAAACGTACAAAAAAAGAACTTTCATTAAAGAAAAATAAAGACTTTTTAGCACTCAAGAAATCAGAACAAAAAAAGATACTTCGTATGCCATCTAATCTACTTTTTTTACGCTACCATCCTCAGCGTATTGTCGATATTTGTAAAAAAGCTTTTGAAACGACTGACTATGAATATTATATTAGCAACCAGGACTATCTGACTATCGAAATCATACGTACTGATAACTTTAATCTAGGCTATCTGCTCTCAAAACTGAGTAATCTCGATGTTGTCAATATGGATATCTGTAAACTTTTTAATGACTTAAAATATTTTAAAATAGACTTTGCACAACATGTAGAAGAGGATGAAGTAGGTTTGATAGAAACATTTATACATCAATCCTTTATACATAAAGAAAAATCCACTGCGTACATACCTTCCATCCATAAAGAAGATATAGATGTGGACTGTGAACACTCTAAAACCTATGCACTTATGCATCTTAAAAGTCAAAATCAAAAAGGTTTGCTTGCTTTTGTGATAGACATGTTTGATGAGATGGATATAGACATTGTTACTGCCAAAGTGCATACGTTAAAAAACAGAGTCAGAGATATGTTTCTCATCGAAAAGAATGGAAACTTTTGTCATAATGTTGACAAAATTGTAGAAAAATTAACATCTTAGATTTATTTTATGACATTTTTTGACATTTTTTAGAGATAATACACTTTACATAATACGAAATTAATTTTATATACCAAAGGAAAAAGAATGTGTGGAATTGTTGGCTATTTAGGCAAAAATGAAAAAAAAGAAATACTGCTTGACGGTTTACAAGAACTAGAATATCGTGGCTATGATTCAGCAGGAATAGCTGTCATAGAAGGGGATAAACTGAATCAATTTAAAGCTATCGGTAAACTTGAAAATCTTAGAGAAAAAACAAAATCGTTTTATACCGAAGGTTTTGGTATCTCTATCGGACATACACGCTGGGCAACCCATGGAAAACCCACAGAACTTAATGCACATCCTCATTTAGGAGCCTATTCTTACGTAGTGCATAATGGTATCATAGAAAACTACCAGGAACTCAAAGAAGAACTACAAAATGATGGTGTCACTTTTTTAAGTCAAACAGATACAGAGACTATTGTACACCTTTTTGAGAAAAACCATAAAACCAATACCAATGTATTTTCAGCCTTTGAAAAAACGATTGCAAGACTTGAGGGTGCATATGCCACCTTGCTCATCACAGAAGCTGATCCAGATACTATCTATTTTGCAAAAAATGGCTCTCCTATGCTTATAGGCTTTAATGGAAATGATGTTTATTTTGCTTCTTCTGATACACCAATCATTGGTAAAGCCACAGAAGTATACTATCTTGAAGATGGTGAATATGGTTATGCCAAAGAAGGAGAAGTAAAAATTTTCGATGCAAATGGCGAAAAAACTTTTAACAAACAAACATTAGCGACAGATAAAGTTGCAGCCCAAAAAGATGGCTATCGCTTCTTTATGGAAAAAGAGATTTATGAACAAAGTCAAGTCATGGGAGATACTATTATTGGTCGTGTACTTGATGATCGCATTTATTTTGAAGAGCTAGATAAAGACTTTTTTGAGGGTATCTACGCCATTACTATCTGTGCTTGTGGTACATCCTATAATTCAGCTTTGGCGAGTAGCTACCTTTTTGAAAGATTAGGTCAAATGCGTTGTGAAGTAGAAATCGCTTCTGAATTTAGATATAAAGAACCTTTTTTAACCCAAAAAACCCTTTTTATTACGATTTCGCAAAGTGGAGAGACTGCCGATACATTAGAAGCACTTAAAATGGCTAAAGCTGCTGGTATGAAAACATTAAGTATATGTAATGTAGATAACTCATCTATAGTACGTGAAAGTGATACAGCCATTCTCACACGAGCAGGCGTAGAAAAAGGTGTAGCAAGTACGAAAGCATTTGCTACACAAAGTATGGTACTTTGGATGCTTGCACTCTATGTAGGACAAATCAAAAATACTGTTTCAAAAGATATAGTAAAACGAGAGATAAATGCAATGCTCCATGCGCCCAAAGCTGTACAAGTAGACGATAAACTACATGAACGCATTCATAGACTCTCTAAACGTTACCTACATGGTCATGGTTTCTTTTTTATTGGCAGAGATGTATTCTATCCTCTAGCGCTAGAAGGAGCTCTCAAACTTAAAGAGATTAGCTATCTTCACGCAGAAGGTTACCCAGCAGGAGAGATGAAACATGGTCCTATTGCTCTTGCAGACAGTGAACTCTTCACCATTGCCCTCATGCCTAAATCTATGCATTATGACAAGATAAAGTCCAATGTAGAAGAACTCTCTGCTCGTGATGCTACCATACTGGCTATATCTCCAAAACCTTTCGAATTGGCTGATGATTTTATACAAACCAAATATGACTCTCATCCTATGTTAGAGTTTTTTGAAATGATGGTAGTAACGCAACTTCTTGCACTTGAAGTTTCTGTAAGGCTTGGGAATGATGTGGATATGCCGAGGAATTTGGCTAAGAGTGTTACGGTGGAGTAGGGAAATGAAAATATTTTGGACTATAAATTTATTATCTACTCTTGTATTTAGTAAAGAATATCATTGTTCTGAACATTCATTTTATCTATTACAAACTGAATATGGATATGAACATGTTAACCATAAAATATTTTTAAATAGTTCTACACTTGTTTCAGAGTTTTCGGATAATAATTGGTTTATTGAAAATATCTCTTGCACAAAGAGAGGCTTTAAAATTATAGGAAGTCATAGGCAATATAATGACTTGACAAACAAAATATTCTTACTGATTCCTATCAATAAAACAACTTATACACTTCACAAAATCTAACTCGTTACCACGTTGCGAGACTGTGTAAAAACATAGTCTCTGTACGTGGTAATGCATACATCAATCCAAACCACTTAATTAACTGCCTAAATTTACGCTCTGAAATGTGCGTACCTTTTGAATACTTGTTTTTGTTCGGTGTAGCCATGCTTTAAGATACCTTTTTGGCTCTTAAAGTTTACTAGACCCTTTTTATTTCATGCAAATATATGTCGGAGTGAGGACAAGTATTAAAATACAGTGCAAGCGAAGCACTAAATGCTGAGTCGTACACCCCGACGCTTTAAAAATCAAATAGAGTCTACATCCAAAAGCCATAAAGATTTACTACGAACACTTACTAGACTCATTAAGAGTTTAGAGCTAGAGGCACAAAAGATTTTCAATAAAATTGAACTACTTCTACTTAAAGAAAGGG
>JALSSQ010000118.1 GCA_026984165.1 Sulfurovum sp. | reverse complement strand
AACAGAGAGAATGTGTATCGTAGCCCCAACAGATACAGCGATGATTAAAGAGGGTACAATCTGTGTAGGAATCTTGAACATCACACCCATCCATGCCATCGTACCAACGGTTGTTAAAAGTGAAAAGAGTATGACAAGTAGTGGGTAAAACACTGCGGAGCATCGTCTAAAGATGAAGTATAGAAAACCAAATACAATGACAAAGGTGAGTGCCATAAACTTTGCCATATCTATCATCATATGTGTTTTTAAGGCGTTGTTAATGACAGGAGAGCCAGAGAGATAAATCTCTAAACCTTTGTCTTGATATGTTTTGATAATATCTTCTACTTTAGCGATGAGTTCATTGTTTTCTTTATCGGTTAAAAATACTTTTCCTTCAGAGGATATGGCTGAAGCTTCAATGCCTTCTAAAAAAGCTTCTTCATCAGAAAGTGCATTGTCATCTTTATGTGAATACGCATCTGTTTGTATGACTATCATGGTCATTTTTTCATCTTGGCTTAGAAGTAAATTTTTATAAAAATGGGAAGAGAGTACGCGTTTTTTGATAGCAGCTACATCTGCCTTGTTTTTTGGAAAAGGGTCTAAAAGGTCATCGGTGAAGAGTGTATCTTTTTCGCCTCTTGTATTTCGCACATTATAGAGCGAAGTTATTTTATAGACATAGGGTACTTTCGTCTCTATGTCTGTATGTAATTGTTTGAGTTGATTGAGGAATTTTAAGGAAAATATATCATCGTTCTTAATGCCCAGTACAATCATTTCATCACGTCCAAAAGTTTCTCTAAACTTGTTATAGGTGAGTAAAACGGGGTCATCTTGATGCATAAACCCTTCGGTAGAGGTATCCATTTTTATCTGAGGAAGATGAGAAATTGGAAAAGCCAAAATAAGCATCAGTACAAGAATGATTTTTTTAGGATGTTGATATATCAAAGAGGCAAATTTGCCCATGATGTTTTCTAGTTTTGTGTGTATAATAAGCCCTTTAGTATTTTAGATATGTATTTCAATGTACCCTCTGTGCAACTTTAGAACCCCTTTTTCTTCAAGTTTTTTAAGTACCCTTGAGACAACACTACGTGAAGTATGCATCTGCTGGGCAAGATCCTGGTGGGTAATATGGATAGTTTTTTTTTCATTTTGATGTAAATAATCCATAATACGGTCATCAAGATTTTTAAATTTTATATTTTGCAGTGCCGTAGTGAGCTCAGCAATTTTTTTAGCATAGATAGAAACTACAAACTCCTGATACTCAGGAATACGGGAAATAAAAGCTTCAATAGCTTCTTTATTTACTAGATATGCTTCTATATCTGTTTGGGCGACAGCTGAGGGTATGACAGTAGTATTATCAAGTTCTGACATCACCTGAGAGAGGCATTGCTCTCCAGCATTAAGGGTATAGAGTGTGACTTCTTCTGAAAAATCATTGGCTTGTGAGTATAGACGAACACTCCCTTTGCACAAGAGTAAACTGTTGTCACAAGGATCACCTTGATAATGAATAATTTCCCCTTTTTTAGCATGTAGAGGTCTTAGTAAAGCGATAAGCTCTTCTTTCTCATGTGGCTTTAAATGTTTAAAAAATGGAAATATTTCTAACTGTTTCATACCCGTCCTTCAAGGAAATTAATTGAAGTATAGCCAATTTTTTAAGTGAAAATCAGTCACATATGTCACAAAAGGTATTATTTGATAATTTAGCAATTTGATTGCACATTTTGACGGAGCCTAAAATGCTTGTGACATATGTGACTGACTTTAGCCAAGAAATGCGCTATACTTGGTCTATAAATGTATATCTTAAAAGGAAAAGAGTACTTTAAACTCCCTTTTAGATAGAAATATTATAATTTTGAATTATCAAATTAAGGGGATACAATGAAATTAATTAAAGGTTTACTCACGCTCATTGGAGCTATTGTAGTAATTGGAGCGATTATCGCGGTGGTAAAGATAGGTCCAAAAGTGGCTGACTTTGATCCTAAAGCACTTGGTGCATATATGGATATGGCAGGTAAAGTGCTAGAGTCTGGTGACCCAGCTAAAGGTATGGTTATTAAAAAGAAGATGGTTATTCCAGAGGGTATGAGTAAGCAAGAGGCGATCGATAATGCTATTGAAATTATGGATGAGATAGGTAGTGAACATGGGCTTGCAGTGGTTGATCACAAAGTGATGCCTAGAAGTAACGGTATCTATACGCAAATTCGATCTTACTGCTCTCCTTCTATTGCCGATGTATTCTTGAATCATTCAAGAGAGTTTATCGGGTTTATGCCATGTAGAATAGGCATTATAGAAGAACCAAATGGTGATATCTATCTTTATACCATGAACCTTGACCTTGCGATTTACGGTGGTAAAAAATTACCTAAAAAGATGCTGGATCTTGCCCATGAAGTGGAAAAAGCAATGTATGGTATGCTTGAACATGGTGCATCTGGAGAAGAAGAGTAATTCAAATCACCAATTTATTATTCATTTTTTTCAGTAAAATTTTCTTCTAAATTGGTGCTACTGTTATCTTCATTTTTATGCATTCTCAGTCTTGCTTCTTGTGCATCAAGAGCAAGACGGGTTACTGTAAATTCTCTTGTAATACGTACTTTTTTTTCTAACTCTTTTGCTTCTAATGACGCCACTAATAACAATGTTGTGATAAGAGTGTAAAATATTTCTTTTTTCATGGGTTAACCTTAGTGTATTTATTTCGAAACACATTGTATCGATGAGAGAAATTATAATTGAAGTCTATTACCGCATTATTACCCTATAAAATGAAAGCTATAACTGTATGAAATCGTAACATAACAGGCAAAAACATAGAGAGCTTTGGCTTTTTTTGTGTAGTATTGGAACAAATAAATAATATAACTTTTAGATAAGTATCTATTCAATTATTTCAGACCTAATTGGTGATAGAATCGTTTAACTAAAATATTAATTTTAAGGAATATATATGTCACAATTACCAAAAATCATATGGTCGAAAATTGATGAAGCGCCGGCATTAGCTACGTATTCGTTATTACCAATCGTAAATGCTTTTACCAAAGCAGCAGGTGTTACTGTGGAGACATCAGATATCTCACTGGCAGGTAGAGTACTTGCTGCGATGGGATTGGCTAAAGATCATTTGGCAGAGTTAGGAGAGGTGGTACAGCAACCAGATGGAAACATCATCAAGCTTCCAAATATCTCTGCATCTATTGGTCAGCTCAAAGAGTGTATCGCCGAGCTTCAATCTCAAGGGTATGATATCCCTGATTTTCCGGAAAATCCGCAAACAGATGAAGAGAAAGCAATT
>JALSSQ010000117.1 GCA_026984165.1 Sulfurovum sp. | reverse complement strand
TATAAGTACCTCTTTTAGTTTATACCCTAAAAGAGTCACCACCCCTATAGCAATATCCAAAAAAGATGAAATATAAAGAAGTGGCACATCTAGAGGAGAAGAGATACCCACATCATGCAGAAGCCTCAATGCATCAACATGAGGATACAAAAAAGCAGAAACAATACCGCTCCAAATCCAAACAAAACCAATGATAATACGTAATAAAGGACGAAGAAAATATAAAGAAGCAAAAAGCTTTTGTGCATTGCTTGCTTGGGTTTTAAAAAGTGTTTCTTCTATAGATTTTGGTGTGTAGTTTAAAAAGTTTGCTAAAGGTGAAACATCAGCACTATTGCCTTGATTTAGCATGATGATATTGTCATGATTGACCGTTGGTTCATCAAGTATTTTACCTATCATATTCGTGCCTAGCATTGGAACAGATAGTGTTTTTGTGCCTTTGATGCCGAGATATTTTCTAAATCCTAAAAGTAGTTTTTTATAACTTATAGGGGATTTTCCTACGATGTTCAGTTCAATAGAAGGGTCTTTGGACGCTAATATTTTAACAATCGTTTGTACTAAGTCTTCACTCTTGACTGGTTGTAAAATTTGAGAACCATCTCCTATTATAGGCACAATAGGCAAAGAAGCTAAGGCTTGAAAAAATGCACTACTTTTGCCATCATCCCCATAAACAACAGAGGGGTACAGTATTGCATAATCTACCCTTAGGTTTTTTAGATAGATATCTGCTTCATGTTTTGAGATATGGTAAGGAGTTGTTCCCGTTTGTGTTCCCAGTGCAGATATTTGGATTATACGTTTTACATTAGCTTTTTTCGCACTCTCAAACAACTTGATAGGCGCTAGGGTATGCATTGTCTCGAAGCTTTGTTCTTTTGTAGGTGTTATGATGCCCACAGCATTAATAACCACATCAATACCTTCAAGGCGTTGCGCAAGTGTGCTATCCTCGACCAATTTTAAAAAATCAATTTTAATAGCTTTACCATCAAAGGCATCAGGGTTTCTCACCCCTGCGATAACTTCATATTTTAGAGTTTCCAGTTTTTTATAAATTGATTTACCGATGAAGCCTGTAGCACCTACAACTAATATTTTCATTTTTTATACTCATGTTCCTTTGTTTTATCAGTTTTTATCGTGGTCATGACAAGAAATGCACCTTTTACTTGTGGATAGTCTTTTTTGCCATCCGGTCTAGCTCCACGAACAAGTGCAGTCATCCAGATTTTGTCATGGGCTACTTTTGGTCCATTTAACAAATAATAGTCAGGAAGCACCTCATAGTTCCATTCTTTACCGTCATCTATACTCCATATATGCACAAGTATACTATCTTTCTTAATAAAGCCGCCAACATAATCTCCAGAAACTTGAAAAGGCACTACTTGGGATATTTTTTTGTCAAATATGATATGTTTATTTTCAAATGGATACCAAATAGATATTTGCGCAGGTTTCTTATCGTTAGTATCTTTTTTTTGTAAAAGAATGTAGGGCTTTGCATTTTCCTTATTTATTTGCAATGCATTAAGATTTCTATCTCTTGTCTTGTATTGTTCTAAAAGATTTTTCCCATATTCTCTAGAGGCATAACTCGCCAACTTATATCCTTCGGGAAACTTCAATACTGTTCTTGTTTCTTTCTCTGTATCCATATCTACAGATACTAAATCTTTCCCATCTAAAAAAAGTAATTTCCCATCATATACATTAAAAACAAGTCTAAAATTACGTTGAAACTTTGGATGCATATTTTTAGCGTATGACATAATTTTTTTAGATAGAGGTATAGATGTTTTGCCTCTGTTTTTAGTATAAAAATATTTAAATCTAGAGACACTTTGAGCTGTTTGTATACCAGTTGGCTCAGAAAAAATAAAACAGTTTTCAGAAAAAAAAGCTTCTATCGATAAAGGATAATACAGGTTCCAACTCTTTCCTTTATCTTTTGATACAAAGGTTTTTGCATTCCAAAGGTAATCTTCCACAATAGCATAATAATTTTGTTTGTATTTTATGACTTGATCAACATGATAACCTTTTAACAAACCTATCTTTGTAAAAGTTTTCCCATCATCTTCTGTACGAAACAAATAAGCTGTTTCATGTTTGTCAGGCCAATACATGTCGTATAGACTCGGCTTATTTTTTATAGCCCTTGATTGAATGTTCCATTGCATTTCATAATCACTTCCCCCAACAAATCCAACATCACCATCAAAAGGATAAAAGGTTCTAATTCGGTAATTTGCTAATGGATCTGCTGTATCTAAACCGCCAAGAATAATGGCTCTATGCTCTCCTTTTATATCAATAAAATCAAACTCTTTCCAATCATTTTTTTGCATTACTAACCCCTTATATTTCATTGAGATATTTATGAAACTTTGAATAATATCTTTTGGTTTGGTGCCCGTTAAATATATCAGTAAAACAACAAATATAAAAGCAAATATTATGTATTTAATCAATTTTAATAATTTTCTCACAATCCACTCCAATCACCTAAAACTTTTAAACCAACCTTTCCAGCTTGCTCCCACGTATCAAAAGACTTCCATTCATCCAAATCTGGAGTCGTTCCTATTTTTATCAGATCTCTTACAGGTAAATGACTCATTTCATGTGGGCTATAGGCAGGTACATGGCTTTCAAAAGCCATTTTTCTCATAGCTTCGTTGTCGCATTCACTAGTATTGCTTTTTAGACCTTCTTCCATCAAAGTCTGTAAATCTTTAAGTGTTCTAGTTAACCATTTTTGTCCAGCAGGACTCAATTGGTCAAACGTAACTTCTTTAAATTCTGTACAATACTTATATCCATAATTCATATAATAATCAGGTGGAGAATAATCTCCGCAACCTTTACATTTAGCAAAACGTTTTTGGAAACTTTCTTGTCTCTTTTTATAATAGTCACAGCTTCCGGGGGTAGGTTTTATAGGCGGTGGATTCTTACACTGCTTTGCACATATTGCACATATATTTCCTTTTACAGCCAAACCATTTTTGCTATTAGTAACTGCCTCTACTTTTTTAGATATTTCTGATTTGATTGCCTTTATTCTTGCCTCAATTGATTTTTTGTAACCATCATCAAAAACTGTGCCCAAAGCAGCTAGTTTTTGCATCCTTTCATTTCTAAGTATTTGCTCATTAAATACCTTAGGATTGCCGTTATACATTGGGGTCATATGAGCAATCTTCTCACCCCAAGTTTCTGCCAACCCACTAGGATCCACAAAGTTCAAAGGATCATTGCCAACATACCTATAAAAGTTATAATCCCCACTCATAAACTCAATAGGGTCTTGGGAGATAAAGCGTGCTTGTG
>JALSSQ010000116.1 GCA_026984165.1 Sulfurovum sp. | reverse complement strand
ATTATCACGGTAGAAGATCCTATAGAATTTATCCATAAAGATAGAGGATGTCTTATCAATCAGCGCGCTATAGGGCAGGATACACATTCGTTTTCTGATGCATTAAGAGCAGCACTTAGGGAAGATCCTGATATTATATTGGTTGGAGAAATGAGGGATTTGGAAACCATCGATATTGCATTACATGCGGCAAATACAGGACACCTTGTGTTTTCAACACTGCATACATTGGATGCCAAGGAGACAGTAGACAGGATTGTAGGTATGTTTGGAAAAGAAGAGCAAAACCGTATTCGCAGTTCGTTGTCATCTGTCCTTGAAGGGGTAATTTCGCAAAGACTTATTCCTACTAAAATGGGAGGAAGAGTTGCTGCTGTTGAAATATTGAAAAAGACAGCACGTATAGAACAACTTATTATGGAAGATCGTGATTATGAAATACCTGATGCTTTGTTTGAAGGAAAAGAAATCTATGGTACACAAACGTTTGATCAGGCACTTTTGGATTTGTTGAAAGCAGGACGTATTACTGAAGAGATTACCCTGGAATATGCAACCAATCCGGCAGATATGAGATTAAAGATGGATGGGGTAGGCAAAGGGGCTATTGTAAAAGATAGTAGTGTGGACAGAGAAGCAGATGTATTTACATTTAAGGATGATGAAGTTAATCAAGGATTGTAGTACTTAATAATATAGTTTAATTTATTTTGGGTATAATTCGCGTCTATTTTGCTAAATATTACAGTAAAAAGATTTAATTTTAAAGGACAGAAATGTTAGAAGGTATCGTTAGAGAGAGTATCGGAAAGACTACTGCAAAGAAGCTTAGAAGAGATGGTTATCTAACTGCAAACCTTTACGCAAATGGCGTAGAGAACATTCAAGCAGCGTTTAAACGAGGTGAGTTTGTAAGAGCAGTAAGAAATAAAGAGAGCCTAGCATTCCCAGTGAAAGTTGGAGAAACAGAATTAAATGTGGTCATCCAAGAATATCAATTACATCCCGTTCATGGTGAAGTTGTACATGTAGATTTAAGAATTACTGTACCAGGGCAAGTTACCAATTTCCTTGTACCTGTAATCACACATGGAACACCAAAAGGTCTTAAAAACAAAGGTGTACTTGTCATGTCTAAAAAAAGATTAAAAGTAAGAGGGGCTATCGAAAACATGCCAGCCAAATTTGATTTGGATGTTGAGCCACTTGATAGGGATGATTCTATTCTTGTAAGAGATGTTGAAGTACCAGAGAATTGTAGATTGATGGATAGACCAGATGTTGCTGTCTGTGGTGTCATTAAGGCGAAGTAAGCACTTATGAAACTTTTTGTTGGTCTAGGAAATCCAGGACCACAATACGAAAATACACGTCATAATATTGGTTTCAAAATCATCGACAAACTTGTGGATGACTTTGAAGCCAGAGATATCTCCAAAAATGCTTTTTATGGGCAACTCTATCGTGCAACAAACAAACTTTTTTTAAAACCTACTACGTATATGAATCTTTCTGGAAAATCAGTACTCTGTGTGAAACAGTTTTTTAAAATTGAACTTGAAGATATTATTGTCATTCATGATGATATCGATTTGCCTTTTGGTGCAGTACGTTTTAAAAGAGGTGGTGGACATGGTGGACACAATGGACTAAAGTCGCTTGATACACATATTACAAAAGAGTATCTTCGTGTACGTGTAGGTGTAGGAAAACCAGAATACAAGTCACAAGTGGCTGACTATGTGTTACAGCCGTTTCATGATAAAGAAATAATAAAACTGGATAAGCTTATTGCACATGTTGCAAAAGCGTGTACACTTCTTAGTCAAGAAACGTTAAATGAGATAAAATCAACATATAGTCTGAAGTCTATAGAGAAGCTTAGATAGATGAATCTTTTAAACCCTTCATTGCATTTTAGGTATTTGGCAAAACATTATCTTAAAAATTTGGTATCAATTTTATTTGGACTCTCATTTGCATTTGCCGCGATAGATTATTTTCAATATTCACAAAGGTTGCACTCTTTTTCACATAAAATACTTTATATTTTTTATATGTGGCAAGAAGCATTAGGTCTACTTTATCCTTTGGCTATAGTTTTTGCACTTATTATGACAAAACTATCATTTGTAAAAAACAATACTATGGGTGCTTTTCATGCCTTTGGATATGATAAAAAAAGACTTTTTTTCCCTTTATGGATAGTTGCTATTTGTGTGTATGGTATTTTTATGCTTTTACACACAACAGAATTTTCTTATGCCAAAGATAAAGCAAATTTACTTTTAAAAAACGAGTTAGGCGCTTATGATGTGAATGATCTGTTTTTTAAATATAATGACACATTTGTATATATAAAAAAACTTGATCCCGTAAAAAAGAAAATAGAAGATATTACGATTTTTAAAGTTCAAGGATATCAAGTGCGCTATACTATTCATGCACCCAGTGCAATATTTATGGGAAATGAGTGGAATGCCCAAAATGCTACCATAAAAACACACATATATACAAAAGGAGAACTTAAACGATATCGTTCCGAATATAAAGAGACTATTAGAACGCTAAAAGGCTATAAACCAAAAATAATTGAGTCTCTTTATGAAGGCAAAACACTCAATATTATAGATGCTTACAGTACATGGAAACTTCTTGAAAAACAACATTTAAATTCTGATAAAATCAGAGCTGCATTTTATGATAAAGTCATTGTTCCTCTTTTTGCTATAGCGCTGATGCTTATATTGTTTTTTAAGTTGCCTTTTCATGCAAGAATGATGAATATGGGAGGAGTTATTGCACTCTCTTTGGGACTTACTTTTATCGTTTGGGGCATCTTGTTTGGTCTAAATCAAATAGGGGCAAATGGGGTCCTTAGTCCAGAAGTAACAGTCATATTGCCCATAGCACTGTTATGTTTTTTTGCACTTTATATTTACTTTAAAGATGAAAAACAGATTGCTTGAGACTCCACGTATACGCTACTATCACGTTTTAATCAACATTTAGATAAAATCACCCTAAAATAGATAGACGCAATGAGGATAGGAAATATAAATGGATATTGATATGAAAGCATTGGCAGAAAAGTATGGTACGCCACTGTATATATATGATTTTGATTATATTGAAAATAGATATACCACACTTAAAGATGCCTTTGCAGGTAAAAAATCGATTATCAATTATGCGGTAAAAGCAAACTCAAATCTTTCAGTGATTGCCCATTTGGCAAAACTGGGAGCTGGGGCAGATTGTGTGAGCATTGGTGAAGTAAACCGTGCTTTGACGGCAGGCGTAGATAAATATAAGATTATCTTTTCTGGTGTAGGTAAACGTGATGATGAAATACGT
>JALSSQ010000115.1 GCA_026984165.1 Sulfurovum sp. | reverse complement strand
ACTTGCTCAGAGTCAAAAATTATTTTCAAATCGCAATATTGAAACATTTGGAAATATTCTGACTCATATTGAAAATATCTCTAAAAAAGGAGAAGACTTAGAACACAAGGCAATAGTCACTTTGGATGAAGCAAATATGACATTGCAGGCATTTAGATCTTCTATGTATGATATAGATAAAGAATTTAAAGCAGCTGTTATAGCCTTCAAACAGATGCAGCGTGATTTTGCAGATATTAAAAGAGTAAGTATACCTACGATTAATAAACTGATGCAAACGAGTAAATATTTTAGACGTGTCACACTAAAAGTGGAAAAAAGTTTAGACAGAGGAGATTATAACCTGAAACAAATTTTGGAACCTGTACTTGTTGATATACGGATACTTTCAAAACAGTTGGAAACACTGTCTAGTGAGTTAGAAGAGAATCCAAGTAGTCTACTCTTTAAATCGAGAAAACCAAGAAAGGGTCCAGGAGAATGAGAAGTATTATACTACCTATAAGTACCATACTATGTGTAGGGATGCTTGGATGTACACAGGCACCTAGTATGAAAGTCTATGATTTAGAGATTCCTCATGTAAAGATGGTTTACGCTTCGCCTTATAAAAAGAAGGTGCTTAAAGTTACTTTTCCCAATAGCGTAAGAGAACAAATATCCCAAAAGATGCATTTTTCTTATAGTGATAGTGACAATGGCACTTATCTTAATTCTCGATGGTCAAACAATATAAGTCAGCTACTGCAAGGTACCTTAATTGATATATTAGAGCGTAGTAAACTTTTTAAAGTAGTACTTACAGATAGCAGTACGGTCAAAGAAGATTATAGACTAGAAAGTAATATTTTTATTTTTGAACATGAAGTACGAGAAAAACAGTCTCACTCTGTAGTTTCTATACAGTTTACGTTAATTGATGCAGATACTGGTAAATTGTTAAAAAGTAAAAGATTTAGTTATCGAGAAAAAACCACAACTATAGATGCTAAAGGGTATGTTGTTGCAAGTAATATCATCATAGAAAAATTAGCTAGAGATTTGATAGCATGGTTACAATAAAAGTAGTTTGGATGTTTGATTAATGCAAACATCCAAGTCTCGTATTGTTTATTCGACAATCATTCTTGCGTCTAGTGGCTGAATGGGTCTATTGTTGTTGTGATGCATTGTATCATCATGAAATTTTTTGATTTGTTCTTTTGAAACTGTTAATGGTTGTTTTAATACAAACCATCTTACTCCCTCAGTACAAGGAGGAGTCGTTAATGAACCATTGAAACGATAATAGTGTTTATCTTTAGGTAAAAGATCTTTAGCAATATTAGCAAGTTTTAATATCTTGCTTTCACCATTTTTTTGAGGCATATCTTTCCAAATTTTTGCCAATGCTTCATTTTCAGCACCCTCTTCAAACATAACTGCGATGACAGCAATGTTTCCCTCTTTATCTAAGTGGACAAAGTGTGCTTCAAGTGGATAAGATTTTCCATCAATATGGTTTTCACTTGGTGAGTGAAAGTGAAATTGTTTAAGCTCAAAGGTAATACCATCTACAGTCAGTGTATTGCCTGGTTCCATGTTGACTTGAATTGTGTGTCCATTGTCAACAATATTTTTTGAGTCTTTTGTATAATTTGGATCCAATGGTGGAAGATGTGCTTGCAAAGAGTGCGTAATGTTGATAGGTGATTGATTGAGTCCGGTACCACACTCTTTGAATTTTTCAGATAACATCCCCCATTTCTCTGGTGTATTATGACCTGTATATCCCCAGTGCTCAGCATGTGCTTTTGTTTCATTTGCCAAGGCACAAGTACTTGTAATTGCTAATAAAACTGAAGTGCTCAGTAAGAGTTTAAGATTTTTATTCATTTGTAATTCCTTATGATATTGATAAGTGTAAAGTATAGTATAGAAGTAATTAAAGGATAGATGAATGATACAAAAAAAACTTTTTTAATCATTTATTTTGTATATAACGTCATTTTTGATTAATAATATTGTTTATTATGTTCTATTTATTTGATTTAAAGTTTTAAATATAGATGAATAAATTGATGATGTTATATGATTTATTGCTTTATTTTGTAAAAAAAACTTTTTATTATTTAAGTGTAGTTAGCATATGTAAATCTAGAAAATTTATTCTTAGGAGAATTAAAAAATGTCAAAAATAATATTAAGCAGTTTAGCATGTCTCTCATTAGCATATAGTGTAGATACTTTTACAGATATTTTTAAAGAAGGTAAAACGTATGGGAATATAAAATATTATTATATTCAGACAGATAAACAAAATAATCAACCTTTTAAAGATAGTTCCGCAAATGCAAATGCTATGGGTGGCACATTAGGATTTAAAACGGCAGCATATTATGGAATGAGTGGACAAGCTACTTTTATGACAACAAATGGATTTCATTTAGAAAATTCAGTAGATACTTCTATTTTGAGTCGGGATAGCGGTGTACGGTTGGATAATGGTAACCCCTCAGGTAAAATTGCACAAGAGTCATTTTCTGTATTGGGCGAAGCATTCATAAATTATCATGATGAAAATTTAAATATAAAGTATGGACGACAAATATTAAAAACCCCACTTATTAATGCAAAAGAGGTACGTATGCTCCCCTCTACAGTGCAAGGCACAACTATAAAGTATACATTAAAAGATACTAATTTTGTTTTTGGTGCTGCTTATTTAAGTGCTTTTAAACAACGTACATCTTATAAATTTATAAATATAATAAAACATACATTAGGTAGTAATACTAAAAAAATAACTGGTAAGCATAGTGGAAATTTGTATATGGTTAATATGAATTATGATAATAATCATCTGCATGCTTCACTCTATGATTATTATGCAGAAAATTTTTTGAATTCATGGTATGGAAAATTGGAATATACAGGTGTAGAGGGCAAATATATTTATAATTTGGGTCTTGAGGGAATTGTACAAAGAAGTATTGGAAATACTAATGAGTATTTAGCACAAACAGATTCTATGACTAATGCTAAGAAAATTAATGCAGAATCAATATCTATGAAAAGTGAACTTCAATATGAAGAGAGTAAATTTATGCTTGGATATTCGTATGTTACAAGTGATGATACATCACATGATAGTTTAGTGTTACCTTGGGATGGAACACCACTCTATACCAATATGATTACTTCAAATGATCTATTTGTTTCAAATTATGGGAAAGGGTTAGTCGCTGATAGTATTTGTCAAGTTTCACCACGTTATACCATCGCAAAAGCAATATTTTGAAACACACTTGGTAAAATCTTAAATATTTCAGGTTTCGTTTGAAACCAACTCTGCACTGCGTCAAATGGAGTTCTGACTTTC
>JALSSQ010000114.1 GCA_026984165.1 Sulfurovum sp. | reverse complement strand
GAGAGCCTTCAAAAGAGTTTGTTATCAATGAGATACGCAAAGTCCTTGATGAATTTGTAGGGATTGAGTATGGCTTTACACAACCTATAGAGATGAGAGTCTCAGAGATGCTTACAGGGGTACGTGGAGATTTGGCTATTGCGATTTTTGGTAGCGACAATGCACTCCTTGAATCTATCGCCACTGAGATAAAAGATCTCTTGGAAAAAATACCTGGAAGTGCAGATGTTTACAAAAAAGCCAATGAAGGGGTAGAATATTTTGAACTTGAATTTGATAAAAAAGCGATGGCATATTATGAAATCACACAAGAGGAGCTCAATAACTTTTTAAAAGTGATGGTGACAGGATTGGATATTGGTGTCATTCAAGAGGGTATGCGTCGTATTCCTCTTGTGGTCAAAGGAGATGATGCCTTACAAAACTCTCTTGATAGGATTAAAAAACTATACTATCCTGTAGCAGATGGTAAATCCATACCCTTAAGTAACTTTGTCAAATTTGTCTCCAACGCAGGACCCGTACAAATAGAACACGAACATGGTTATAGAAAAACCATTGTACAATCCAATGTAGAAGGTCGTGACCTCGTGAGCTTTGTAGAAGAAGCCCAAAGAAAAATAGAAAATGAGATTAAACTACCTGCAGGATATTATGTAGAGTATGGTGGTGAGTTTAAAAACCAACAAAGAGCGGCAAAACGCTTGGCTATTATTGTGCCTTTGGCACTCTTTTTAGTCTTTATTTTACTCTTTGTCTCATTTAAATCCTTGCGGCAAGCATTGATGGTACTTATTAATGTACCATTGGCACTCATAGGTGGATTTATTGGGCTCTATTTTAGTGGGGAGTATATGTCTGTACCTGCATCTGTTGGGTTTATCGCCCTTCTTGGTATTGCAGTTCTCAATGGTGTGGTGCTCGTGAACTATTTTAATTATCTTATACAAAATGGTTCTACGCTCAAAGATGCTGTCATTGAAGGATCGGTAAAAAGATTGCGACCTGTATTGATGACAGCGATTATTGCAGCATTTGGGTTACTCCCCCTACTCTTTGCAACAGGTCCTGGCTCAGAGATACAACGCCCCCTTGCGATTGTCGTCATCAATGGGCTGGTGAGTTCCACCATCCTAACGCTGATTATTTTACCTATTCTATATATGCGTTTCTCAAAAAAGAGTCATTCTTTAGAATCTAAGAAAATTTAGCAAGTACCTTTTGTAGTGTCTCTTTGGCACTATGTAAAAACAGTGTACTCTTCCCTGAGAGTTTTCCTTCTTCTGACATAGGTGTAACTATAAAGCGTTCTATGCTTTCTATAAGATTTTGTGTCTCTTTCATAGCTGTTACTGATTTGCTATGATAGTCTGATACATTTCCATTCTGCCCTTCAAAGTGCAGTATCCTTTTGAGTTTCCCGCTCTGTTCATTGAGCAAAACTTCATAATCTTTCAGTACTTTTATAGCATCTGTAATATGTGCATCTACTCTGTCCATCTCTGCTTTACAGTTAGTTTTATGGGTAATGTACTTTTGCGTCTTTTTCATCTGCTCTGTAGCAAAACGCAGATTGGAATTCCCCTTAAGCCACACGCGTAATACATAAATAAGTATCATCACAGCCAAAACAGCTGCACCTACTACTAAGGCACCATTAAATGCATCATTAGGTCGTCCTATCTGTGTACCAAACCAGCCAAAAATAGTATGTAACGTTTCATTGCTCGGCACTTTAGTAATATCGAGTGTCATTCCCAGTTTCTCAGTAGCCCAATATACCAATCCTCCCAATGCCATTGCTCCTGCCAGTAAAGACAACAAAACTCCTGTAAATCGACCAGAACGTACATCTTTCAGTACAATAGGTTTAACCTCTTCTTTTGTCTCAAAAATAACAGCATCATCTTTTATATCATCCTCTGCCGATATATCATAACCAAGCTCTAGCAATAACCCTTTTGCTGCATCATATCCTCCTGTTTTAAGTGCTTTTTTTGCAATATCATATTCTTTTAAATCATCTTCAAGCAGGAGCCTACACTCTTGTAGTTCACTTTCAGAAGCTTTTACAATACTCTTAGCTTCTTCTACAAGTTTTTTGGCTTCATAATGTTTTTTCATTTTAGCAGGTTTAGGGGTTAAAGCTTTAGATACATCTTTTACTTCTGAAGATTTGTTTCGCACCTCTTCTTGTACTTCTTCATCTGTTTCTATCATTGTTTCTACTTTATTTTCATCATTCATATTATATATTCCTTAAAAGTTATATATTTATTTTAGCAAAAAATCCTATTAACCTTTTGACAACAAACAACTCTTTACTACACTTTGCTATAATCTCCTAAAACATTTTAGGATTTTTATGGGTATTTTAGTCGCACTCTTGGTTTTATCGGTACTTATCTTTTTTCATGAATTGGGTCATTTTACTGCAGCACGATTTTTTGGTGTGCAGGTGGATGTATTTAGCATAGGCTTTGGTAAAAAGCTCTACTCTAAGATGATAGGCAAAACGCAGTGGAGTATCTCTGCTATTCCATTGGGTGGTTACGTCAAGATGAAAGGGCAAGACGATGCTGACCCTACTAAAATCTCTTACGATGAAGACTCTTACAATATTAAAAAGCCTTGGCAACGTATCATCATACTGCTTGCTGGTCCTTTTGCGAACTTTTTGATGGCATTTTTACTTTACTTTTCTGTATCACAAATAGGTACATACGCACATCCTCTCTTTAATTTTAGCAAATATTTACCTGCAACCATAGGTGATTTTTCCAAAGATTCTCAGGCAAAAAACATTGGAATGGAAATCAATGACACAATAATATCAATCAACAATAATAAAATTACAAACTGGAATGATATCAGTAAAATATCACAACATACAAGCTATCCACTACAAATTTCTGTGTTAAGAGACAAACAAATATTGACTTATACTTTACAACCAAAAGAAAAAATAATCAAAAATAAATTTGGAGAAGATGTAAAACGTATGCTTATTGGTATCAGTCCACAAGTACCAAAGGAAACATTATTATTTTCTTTTTCAGAAGGTATCGTTTATGCTTGGAACGAAACTCTGTACGCCTCAAAACTTATCTTCACAAGTATGGAAAAATTATTAACAGGGGCAGTAGGGATAGATAAAGTTGGTGGAGTTGTCACCATTATTGATATTACATCACAAGCAAGCCATGCTGGCATTGTCATATTATTTTTATTTACCGCACTCATCTCTGTAAACCTAGGCGTATTAAATTTACTACCTATCCCTGCACTGGATGGTGGGCACATCATGTTCAACCTCTATGAGATGATAACAGGCAAAGCACCCAATGAAAAAGTGATGATGT
>JALSSQ010000113.1 GCA_026984165.1 Sulfurovum sp. | reverse complement strand
TCATAGGAATAGTCATAGATTTTACTAGTGTTTCATTAGCTTCCAAACCTTTATCGAGGTGTATTTTCACATGCATATTGCCTGATGTCATTCGACTGGAAAGTACAATATGAATATGACTCTCCTCTCCAACATCTACATGCTCTGTAATATACGTAATATCAACAGGTGCTCCTGGTTTTGCGTATTTGCCAATACTTGTACCTTTTACAAGTTCTGGGTTTTCTACTTTTGATGTCATTGCCATACTTTTTGTTCCCATAAGTAGAGACGCAAGTAGTAGTGTTTTAATATTTTTCATTAGTTTATTCCTTAAATTGATTTAATTTACACTTATATTAAATAGTGCAGTTGATTTGTTTTTGTAGTCACTGATATCAAGCAAATAGTCCCCTGCATCTAAATGCACATTACTTTTTGTTTCATCACCAGCAATAGAACTCTTTCCTTTTGCAGGAAGAGCTGAATTAGAGGGAGGTGTGCTATACAAATAAAAGTCAGGATCACTGTCTGTTCCGTTTGTCTGCTGTACCTGTATGGTATAATCTCCAGCTGTTGCAACATTAAATTTGTAATACACATGGTTTCCTAACTTATTATCATTACCATAACTATAATTAAATTGAACCGCTGTTATAGTAGTGCCAATTGTTAAACTTTTATAAGGAATTTCAGCAGCTTTATTGGTTCGTCCACTCCCCCATATATCTGTAATCTCTGCAATATTTTCACTGGATACTATAGCGTTAATGGCATTGGTAGCTGTAGGATTTTCATCTTTAAGTCCTTTAATAAAAGTAAAGATACTTGTAAATGCAGGCGTATTCTTTTCTGCACCAGTAAGAAGATTATGAATAGGTGAAAAGCCAAGACTTAACGCATCATTTTCATCATCATGACTGTCATAAAGGTCATAAATAATGTGCTGTATCGACTCTTCACTGTACCAACCAGGATTGGTAGTTGATGTCGCTTCCATATCCATACTAAAGCCATTTGATTGCTGAGAACCAAATGTATCAAAATAGATAGGATCTTCCAAAGCTATCGCAGAAAATGCATTTCCCCACCCTTCAGAAAATGCTACACGAATATCTAATATATATCCAGTACCATGAAAGCCTCCAACGCTATCCGAACGTGAAAATTTATCTTCATAATAGTGTCCCCATTCATGCGCAATGACATGATTGTCATATTCATCAGTATCTGTATCTGCATCACCTAAAATAGAAAGATTTCCATCAGAATAATAAGATGTACCAATTTCACCTTTTGCCAAATTATTTCCAGTTGGCACATTGTTCACAGACCAATTTACTTGCAATGGAGGAAATGAGACGTTTGCATCTACACTCATCACTTTTTTCATAGCACTTTCAATGCTATCTAATATGGCAAAAGGTGCAGCCGTTCTTGATGTCGTATAAGCATTTCCTGTCCATCCTGATGGTGCATTAAGGTCTCGAGTACTGTCTGTAGTACCCGTAGAAGCGAGCGCACCTTCCATAACATATAAAGCGTCATTGTTAGTATTGTCCACTACCTTTACATCCCATGAAGGTGTACCTGTTTTTTTCATCTGAGCTAAGACTCGAATCTTCACATTGGTTGATGCAGGTAAATCGGAGAGAATATAAGTACCATTTTCATCTGTCGCTACACTTTTAAGTACTACACCATTCGAACCAATTGCCTGCACTTCAACCCATTTAGCTTTTTCTTGTGTAGTAGTGTTATAATCCAATCCGATATGATTATTACTATAGGCAGGAACAAGATCATAGGTAATCGTACCAGATATCGTTACTTTTGAAGTACTTGTTCCCCCTGTGCTACCTGCAGTACCACCTCCTCCACAGCCAATCAATATAATCGAAGTCACAATCATAGAAAATTGTATATATAGTAAGCGCATTGCTATCCTTTTTATTTGAATAGTATCAAATCAAGAAAGCATTGAATAATTGTAAGAAAATCCAGTTATTCAATAACAGGCAATCAAAAATATCTCTAAAGATAATTGATTTTCTTTGCATACTTCACAATATGTTCAGCTTTTTCTGTCATCAATATAGCAAAGTATATCCTAAAAATGTCAAAAAAAGTCAATTACCCCGTAACACATCCAGTACATTTGTCGCATACGCCCCTTTAGGTAAAACAAAAGAGAGTTCATAGTGTGCTTTTTCTTCCACATAGTTTTTTGTTATTTCAGTCACCTGTACCCATGCATAACGTCTGGCACCATTAAGTGCCATCTCTTCTACAAAAGGCGCTTCTAAGAGCCCTGCTGTACTTTGGGCTAGTTGGGTCTTTTTACCAGGTAGGAGTCCTGCAGGAGCGATGTCTTTACTTTCAAAACGTTTGGCTTCTGTGGCTAAATCTTCTACATAAAAGAGTCTGCCATAAGGGTAATGCATCATGACATCACCCTCTACAAGTTTAAAAAAGTTAGCTTGTGCTTTGGTGCCTTTAAGAGAACCTTTTGGCAGATTCATCACCTGTTCTGTTTCTTCTTCTGTGAATTTTTCAAGCAGTAAATTTAACTCCATACGCTTAGCTAGCCACTTGTTAAAAAGGTAGGACTGATAAGAGCCCATCAGAAACTCTCTGGTTTTACGGTCACGCATTTTAAGCGTACCATCCAAAAGTTTTTTACCGTCTTCCCAGTTATTACCATCGGTACCGAAACGTTGGTTTCCAAAGTAGTTGGGTACACCATTTGTTTTTATCCACTTGAGTACTGAGTCTAGTTTGTCTTTTTGTACTCCCAGTACCTTTTTTAGACGTATCTTAAAACGGTTTCCTTTGAGGTGTCCTACACGTATCTTGTTGTTATGGCGTACGGTAGAGAGTATCTTTATCTTGTCATGGCTAAATGCTTTGAGCTTTTCTTCGTGTATCGCCATCACGGAGATATACTGTATGGTCATGGCATGTTTGTCTTTCAGTCCTGCGTAGCCTATGTCACGTCTGCGTATGCCCATATGATTTGAGAGGATATCGAGCATCTCCCATGTGGTCATATCTTTCTTGCGTACTTGCAACACAAGGTGCTCACCCTCACCTGTAAAGTCATATAGAGGTATCTCCTCCACTGTAAAGTCGCGCGCAGAGGAGTTAAAAACAAATTCGTTTTTGACATTGAGTGGGTAAATAGGTTTCATAAGCTTCTTTCTTCTATAAAATAATGAAAGTATTTTAGCTAAAAAATGTATAATCGCAATAACTAGACAAAGGCGTAATATTGCAATTAACAAACAAAAAACTTCTCATCTTTGATTTGGATGGTACACTCATCAACTCTGCACTTGATTTGGCAAAGGCAGTCAACTACATGTTAGAAGAGCTAGGCAAAG
>JALSSQ010000112.1 GCA_026984165.1 Sulfurovum sp. | reverse complement strand
TTATACCTAGTCACCCCTGAAAAACCAAACAACCTCCATAAAATAGGCACTTTGGAAGTGATTTAAGTGTATAATAACAACCAAGAAACATAGTAAAACCGACTACTTCTTGGTCGAAATAGGTGTTAAAATTGCTTCCACGAACTCTAAAAAATAATCAACCCAATCTTTTTCATAGTCAATTACGAGATATGTTAGATTCCAATGATCCTCTGATTGCATTGGCAGATACCATACACTGGGAACTCTTTGAGGATTCCTTTGAGAAATATTATAGTATAGAAGGTAGACCAGCAAAGCCCATACGCCTTATGGTCGGACTGCTACTCTTAAAACAGTTAAAAAATCTCTCTGATGAAGAGATGATTGAACAGTGGAAACAAAATCCTTACTACCAATACTTCTGTGGCTTTCATGAATTCCAGATTGCCTTGCCTTGTCACGCTACTGATTTGGTTTACTTCAGAAAGCGTATTGGTAAAGAAGGAGTAGAACAAATCTTTACCATGAGTGTCAATCTACATGGTAAAGCAGTAGAAGAGAAACAAGTCATTATTGATACTACAGTACAAGAAAAGAATGTGACCTATCCTACAGACGGCAAACTAGCCATTAAAATGATACACCAACTTCTCAATATTGCCAGAATCGAAGAGATACAATTAAGAAGAACTTACATGAAAGAGATTAAAGCACACCGTATCAAACTAAGATTCTTTAGACACCCCAAAAAGATTAAAAAAGCTAGAGCTGCCATGAAGCGATTAAAAACAATTGTAGGCATACTCATAAGAGATATTTCAAGAAAACTCTCAGAAGCACAACGTAAAAAATATCAAGAGACTTTTGAGCTTTTTACGCAAGTGACACAACAAAAGCTAAAAGATACACATAAAGTCTATTCTCTACATGAACAACATATCTATGCAGTAGCTAAGGGTAAAGACCACAAGAAATATGAATATGGTACCAAAGCTTCATTGGTGACTACCATGAATGGTAATATCATTATAGGTGCAGTAGCCCATGATAAAAATCAACATGATTCTAAAACACTTGATATGGCATTATCACATGCAAATAAACACAGAACCAAACCTATCGTAGAAGCTATATGTGATAGAGGCTATAGAGGAGAGAAAGAAGTAGATGGTACTGTTATCTGTATTCCTGATACACCAAAGAAAAGAGATACCAAATATCAAAAAGAACAAAAGAGAAAGAAGTTCAAAAAACGTGCAGGCATTGAACCTATTATTGGACATGTAAAATCAGACCATAGAATGCAAAGAAACTATCTGAAAGGATTTGTCGGTGATGAAATCAATCTTCTCATGGCATGTTCTGCCTTTAACCTCAAGAAGTGGATGAATAACTTCTTGGCGGTACTATTTTTATACAAAATGATACTACTTGGTACTATTTTATGGAAGATAGACGTAAGAAAGAGACCTAAACATGCTGATATTTATCTGCTTTGGTTTAGGGTATGGTAGAATGAGAGATAGTAAAATTAGAGTTGGTGTTGGGTTTGGGTTTTTCAGGGGTGACTAGGTATAATGTGTATATGAGTAAAATAGATGAATTAAAAGAGATTAAGTCTGATATCAAAGAAGTATTTAAAGCATTACTCTATTTGATGCTAGGTATATTGACAGGTATCGCAAGTATAGCTTATAATGTTTTGATAAATAAAATACCTTCGTATATGATAATTGTAGGCGGAATTGGACTTATTGTTATAGTATTGATAGGTATCTATGAATTAAAACTATGGAATAAAATGCAAATGCTAAACAAGGAGATGAGAGATGCAGAGTGAGATGGTATTAGGTATGGGATTGTTTATTGTAGGTGCTGTACTTGTAGTTGTTTTTGTAAATAAACTTGTTTCAGGAATAAAGTAAACATTTCCTTTTTAAATCACAATGAAGTTACAGCTTCGTTATGCTCTATCGAAATATTTACTACACCTTGGGTTCTATTATATATCCAAATATGAGGTGGGACTAAAGTCTCCACTTCCAAAATTTTTGAGTGCTTTAACAGTCTCTCCTCGGTAGGAACGAGTAAGGTAATTGATTTTTTCTACGATATCCATATGCAACTATCCATTTTGAAATTATATTATCCGTATATGATAGTCATTATGAGAGTTATATTTGAATAATATATATCCATATAGGATAATTTATTAATATGAGGCAATACTTAGGTAATACTATTGTGATACAATTTTATTATCCTTTATGGATAATATATCGGATAAATCGGTCTATTGGTGTCTTGTATAGCAAGATGAATAAAACGTACTATTTTTAAAGCAAAAATATGAAAAAATTATTTATGACATTAATGGCATCTATGCTATTATTAAGTTCAACAACCTATGCAGTAGAGATGAGAGGTTCACACGCTCCTAAACAGATGATGACCATGAGCAAAGCAGATACCCAAAAGATGCTCTCTGAAGCAGGTATAGATGCGAGTAAAGTATCTGTGCTTGATAAGGGTGAGATGGTGAAGACTGAGGGTGAGTTTTGGCCAAATGTTTTTGGTGCAGTTATTGGTGGAGGTTCAGCGGCATGGGGATACCTAGGTTCATTGGGAAATAGACCAATGTCATGGGGTCACCTAGGAACTGTAACAGCTGTAGGAGCAGTACGCGGAGGATTGAATCCTATTCGTACTGGTGTACAGGCGGCAACAGCTTTTGGGCTTGGAACCGCAGGAGGATTTGCAACAGGTAGATGGTAATAATTTTATAACGTTAAATTATAGCAAGCTTCTAGCTTTTTATTAAGGCTAGAGGCTCTGTCTAAGCACATAATTGATAAAAGGAAAACGAGTGAAATTGGTAATCGGAAGCATAGCAGTAATCTATGGCATTTTTACTTATCTATATATGTACTATAGATATACTCATCAAAAAAAATCAAAAGATTTTTTATTTTATTGTTTTCATGGTATCGCAAATTTTTCTTTAGGAGTAGGTATGGTGATAGTGATAAAATATATTGCATACGAAGCAAGGTAAGAAAGTGAACTTGACAATAGCATTTATTCTGACAATAGTAGCTACAGGTATTTCTCTCTATGGTAATTATAGATATGATAAGAATCAAAAAGAAGACTTTGTAGTTGTTGTGTGTAGATCAAGTGGCTATTTCTTTGGAATTGTAGGTTTGATGAAAATATACCAATATATTTAGTGCATCTTTTGAAAAAATGAATGAAAAAGCAGAAGTGAATAGAGGCAATATTTTTAGAATATTTTTGATAAATAACTTTGTCTTTATTATCTAATGAACTATACACGAGGAGAAAAAATGAAAAAGTTTATTATTATTGGTTCTATATGGTACATG
>JALSSQ010000111.1 GCA_026984165.1 Sulfurovum sp. | reverse complement strand
GCGATAAAAAAATCCCATATGGTTATGGAGATAAACACTGCCGGTCTGCGTAAACCCATCGGAGAGATATACCCCTCACGTACACTACTGGAGGAAGCCTATGCATTAGAGATCCCCATCACCTTTTCTTCAGACGCTCATGCAGTTGAACACATAGGTGCCGGTTATGATTTGGCAACAAAACTGGCAAAAGATGTCGGATATACCCAAGCTGTTACTTTTAAAGGGCGTGACAAAAAATTGATTACTTTTTAGGCATTACTCCTGCACATATTTATTTTAGACTGGCTATAATCTAATGATAAAATTTAATTTAGGAGAGTTACAACATGGGTAAATTCGTGAACAACGTAGCAGAGTTTAACAAATATTGCGAAGAAAACGAAGTAGAATTCGTTGACTTTAGATTTACAGATATCAAAGGGGCATGGCACCATATCTCTTACCGCAAATCAGCAGTAAGTGACGAGATGCTTGAGGCTGGTTTGCCATTTGATGGTTCTTCCATCGAAAACTGGCAACCAATCAACCAATCAGATATGCTTCTCAAACCAGATGTTCAAACAGCATTCCTTGACCCGTTTACAGCAGACAGTACTGTGATTGTTATCTGTGATGTCTATGATATCTACAAAAATGAACTCTATGCGAAATGTCCAAGATCTATCGCTAAAAAAGCCCTTAAAGCACTTGACGATGCAGGCGTTGCAGATGCTGCTTACTTTGGGCCAGAGAATGAGTTTTTTATCTTTGATGACGTAAAAATCGTTGACAACGACAACCACCAATCATTCAAAGTAGAAACAGATGAAGGTCACTGGGCAGATGCCGAAGATTACGGTGAGTATGGAAACATGGGGCATAGACCTAGAATCAAAGGGGGTTACTTCCCAGTGATGCCTACAGATTCTGCTGTAGATTTAAGAGCTGAAATGATGATGCTTCTTGAAGAGGTAGGTCTTGAAGTAGTCCTAGGTCACCACGAGGTAGCACAGGGGCAACATGAAATCGGTATCGTATTTAACGACATCATTTCAGCAGCAGACAATGTACAAAAGTACAAATATGTTGTAAAAATGGTAGCACACCTCAACGGTAAAACAGCAACTTTCATGCCAAAACCAATCTACAACGATAACGGAAATGGTATGCACGTACACCAATCACTCTGGAAAGATGGCAAAAACCTCTTCTATAAAGAAGGTGAATATGCAAACCTTTCTAAAACAGCGCTTGATTACCTCTCAGGTATTTTCAAACACAAAGAGGCGGTAGCGTCATTTACCAACCCAAGTACAAACTCTTACAAAAGACTACTTCCAGGTTTTGAAGCGCCACGTATTTTAACTTACTCTAGCCAAAACCGTTCAGCTGCGTGTCGTATCCCTTATGGTGCAGGTGAAAAGGCGACAAGAATTGAGACTAGATTCCCAGACTCAACATCTTGTCCATACCTTGCCTTTACAGCATTAATGATGGCAGGACTTGATGGTATTAAAAATGGTGGCTATGAACTTGTAGGGCCATTTAACGAAGATCTCTTTGAACTTTCACGTGATGAACTCAAAGAGAGAAAAATCCCAGAGCTTCCAAACAGCTTCAGAGAGGCACTGGAAGGACTAGAAGCAGACCATGCATTCTTGGCACCTGCGATGGATTCTGAGTATATCAAAGAGTATGTAGATTATATGTTTGACAGACATGTCATTCCTGTAGAAGGTCGTCCGACAGCATACGAATATATCTCTACTTTCTCTTGCTAAAACGTTGTATCCTCTCTTCTTGAGAGGATACTTTCAATTTTTATATTTACACCACTCTCTGACTACTAAAGCCAAACGATACAATAGGATTTACAATGATAAAAGTTTCTCATCTCTTAACAGCACTTACTGCTACACTTCTACTCTCAGGTTGTGGAGAAAGTACAAACGAAATAAGTCAAAAAGACAAAGTAATAATACTCCATGATGTGGGTCTAGCAGGATGTTTACTCTTGGAAAACCTTGGTAATTCTAAACTAGAGAAACAAGGTGCGGTAAAAAATACAGCGTACTCCAGTAAAAACAATGGTGTAAGCTGCAATACCTATGGCAAAACAAAGACAACGATTGCCTCCTATGACAATATTGATGCAAGTCTTGATGCAGAATGCGCAGAACTTACACTGGCACAAATACAAGAAACATTTCCAGAAGAAGATCTCTCTATTTATGAAAATAAAGACAAATCTTGTGTACTTTCATTTGATTTGAAATAAACAAAAATCTACCATACTTTAACTCATGACGACGTTGAACGTTGTCACGAGAAAATAAAATATCCCTTTTTTCATTTCCCCCCCCCATTTAAATTAAGCCCTCTATGATAAATCTATAACTATAATTAATCTATCAAATTTTAAAGGAAAAATGATGAATAAGATTGTTTTAACAGGGCTAACATTAAGTGCTTTATTGCTTTCAGGATGTGGTGGAGGGAGCAATACAAATAAAAAATCAATAACACAGCAGATTTCAGAACGAGATGGTGTGGTTATCATTCATGGAGCAAATAAACCTTTTTGTGAATTAGTGAGCAATGAAGTAATAAAAGATAACACAACAAAAGATGTAATTATAGATTCTCCATCCAATACAGTAAATTGTGCTACGTATGGCAAAGTCAATGACAACATAAATTGTGTTGAGGAAACTCTAGCGAATATGCTTGATTTAACAACTGCAAGTGATATTACCATTTATGAAGATCCTTCTAAGGCTTGTGTTATTGGCACAAATCAAAAATAATATTTAAATTTTAGATTTCATCTCAAATGAGATGGAATCTACTTAAAAATGCTCTTCTCCTCATCTTTCTTAAAAAATGTAAAATATGTCCATAGTGTTGTACCATAGACAAAAATAGAAAGTACCACTACCCCAATAGTCACCGCTTCAAAAAGCTCTTTGTGTACAAAGCTGTCTGGTATCATATGTACCAAGATAATAGAGAGTGCACCTTTCATGCCAGAGAATGTCAAAATAAACCAGCCCTCCAAACCTACAGGTCTGATAGAAGTCAGTGCTTTCATTCTACCAAAAAAAGCAAACTTCGCCATAGAGATAGCACGGATAAGTGTGGTAGCTACAAACATAATGAGTATCTCTACTCTATACTCCCAAAGCTGATGAAAATCTACCATCTCTGCCAAAGCAAAAAATATCACTACCGCTGCTATATACCCAAACTCTTTTGCCATCTCGTAAATATACTCCAACCTTTCGTGTGTGGTTGCTTCTATACTGCCTAATCTTAAAGCACGCATAAAACTTTTTGTTTTTTTGGCATCTTTTTGTGTCAAATCTGCATCTATCCACCCTTTGGTTGC
>JALSSQ010000110.1 GCA_026984165.1 Sulfurovum sp. | reverse complement strand
CCAGGTAACCCAGAGTGGTGTGTCATGATGTTTCTAGGAGTAATGTTATCGGTGCTTCCAAAACGGCTTTTGATGCTAAACTCTGGTAAATATGTCTTAAATGGTTTGTCTATGTTTACCTTACCATCTTCTGCTAGTTTCATCACTGCCATATCGGTAAAAAGCTTCGTAATAGACCCAGCACGATACCGTGTATAAGGTGTTGCTTTGACTTTATTTTCCTTGTCTGCATACCCAAAGCCCTCAGACCACACTATCTTTTGGTCATCCACCAGTACCACTGAAAGCCCTACTAAGTCTTTCTCTTCCATCTGCTCTTTAATGTACCAACGCATATACGACTTGACATAAGCATATTTATCTGCCTCAGAGTTAAATGGTTTAGGTTCAGGCGTAGTTGAACATCCTACTAAAAAAGCCAAAGAGGCTATAAGTGGTATCTTTTTAATGGTTTTACATTTTAGTTTCATTCTTTTCCTTAGTGTATTTGATATCTGTAGTATATCTAAATAAAATGTGGGAATAATGAGAAGAGTTACACTTTTTCATCCTCTACTCACTAACAACACCAACATCCTTTTCATATGTTTTTTTAGTTATTTGTTATAGTTTAACCATTATCTACTCCTAACTATTTCTCGAATAGCATCCACCACTACTTCAGGCTTTTCAAAGTGTATATTATGCCCACTATCCACCCAAACTTGTTTCGCCCATGGATAAAGGGTTTGATACTCCTCTTGTTTTTTGTGCATACAAGATATCATCTCTCTCCACTCAGGATGCCCCTCTATATCTTCTTTAAGAAGTGCACTTAGTATCATGATAGGAATCTGTTTTTCGATAGGAGAAGTTAAAAGTATCTCTCCTAGAGCTGTTGCATTTGTAGAGAGATATTTCCATGCTTTTTGTAGTTTTTTCGGTACTTTCATCGCTTCCATATCTGCAAATTCATCAGGGTATGTAGCATCTACAAGCACCATTGCTTTTACACTGTCGGGATATGCTTTCGCAAATAGTTGCACATACAATCCACCCAGTGAATGTCCTACCAATATACAAGGTGTTTTTATCTTGCACCTATCTAGTACTTTTTTGATATTGCTTGTAACATCTTCTGCATCACCCTCCCAACCTTTTTTCGCAATCTTTAGCTCTTCTTTGAATGGACGGCTATATGCAAAAACACTATGCTCTTTTGCAAGTTCCAACAAAGCATTATCCCAAAAAGCCATCCCCGTAACCAAGCCATTTTCAAAAACGATAGTATAGGGAGTGCCTTTATCAAAGTGAACATATTTTATTTTTTGTCCATTAATTGCAATCTTTATAATCTTTTTTCTAAAAAGTGGAAATGATCGTTTGTATAATATTTTGATGATTTGTTTTAGTTTCATATATAACTCTTTTTTTCATCATTATAATTAGTTTTAATCTTTTTGTCATTCACATATGGTAAGATGCGCGTATGAAATTTTTAAGAGCTTACATAGAAGATAAAATAGAAATAAACGACACTGAGTGGAAAACAATCGCCTCCTACTTTCGTAAAACCACTTACAAAAAAGGTGTAGAGATTTATAGTGGTGGCGTATGCACCAAGCTTTATTATCTCTCAGAGGGAGTTGCTAGAAGTTACATGCTCACAACAGATGGCAAAGAGATCACTTTGGGTGTGCATTACAGAAAAAAAGATGAGACTATTGACCCTTTTATTGGGGATTATATCTCTTATCTTGATGGTAGTGAGAGTGCGATATTTTGTGAAGCTCTGCAAGATTGTGTACTTTATGAAGCTGATTTTTTCAAACTAGAGCTTTTTTATGAAAGCGATATCAAGTATATGAAACTAGCACGAAAGATTTCAGATACCCTGCTTGTCACCATAGCCAAACGCATCCGCGAAACTATGCGATACACAGCAAAAGAAAAATATGCCTTTGTGCAAAGTCTTTCACCAATTTATGAGGAATTTTTAACAGACTATCAACTTGCTTCGATGATAGGCGTGACTGCTCAGAGTTTTAGTCGGCTGAAAAATCAAGTATAGATAGTATATTTAGTAAAAATAGCCTTATTTATCTTTTCTTTTAGGAAACATCATTCCTACTCTTTGCTTATATGCAACATACTCCTCACCTAACTCTTCTACCAAATCTTTCTCTTCAAAATAAAGTCCTATAAAGATGTAAATACTCATAAGCACAGAGAGCATCAGATGTCCATAGTTCATTACAGGCGTAATCCATAGCCCCAACAAAACACCAAGCTGTATAGGGTGACGGATAAATTTGTAAAAGAGTTTTTGCGTAAAATCTTGTGTGGGTGTAGGTTTGTCCAGCAGATGAAGATAGACTTGTTGTAAACCAAAAAGCTCAAAATGGTTAATGACAAAGGTCGCCACCACCGAAAATAGCCACCCAAAAACAAAACCAGCCCACAGAAGTACGCGAAGTGTCTCGTTTTTAACATCCCACAACATACCGTCTATGGGTTGCCAATAGAAAACAAACAAAATCAGCACAAGTCCAGCAATAAGTACATAGGTACTACGCTCCAAAACAGTAGGAAGAAATGTTGTAAGTTTTGCTTTGAACCACCCTCTAGCCATCACAGAGTGTTGTAATCCCCATAGCACTACCAATGCCACATTTACCAACACAGCCATAGACACAGTGAGAGTCTGTGGCATATAAATATTTCGAGGTATCTCTTCGTATAGTGTCAGATAGAGTATAAAGGCTATCTGCCCTACAAGTGCTACAACATAACTGAAGAGTCCGTATATAAAAAAGAGTATTTTTTGCATTAAGTATTGTACCTTTTCTTAAAATAGACTTGTCTTATTTTCCAATTGCCAATCAATAACTTCTTTTTCATGTTCAAGCACATAGTCATTCACACGAGAAAATGGTTTAGAACCCCAAAACCCTCTATACGCAGAGAGTGGTGAGGGATGTGGGTCGTTGATAACTAGGTGTTTGCTGTTGTCTATGTTTTTGCCTTTTTTCTGTGCATAGGCTCCCCATAGTATGAATACCAAGTTTTCACACTCTTTATTGACCAGTGCTATAATCTTATCGGTAAATTGCTCCCATCCCTTGCCCTGATGGGCATTGGCTTTGCCCTCTTCTACGGTGAGTACCGCGTTGAGCAGTAGCACTCCCTGCTTTGCCCATGGCAGTAAGTAGCCTGTATGGCTGTTGTCGATACCTATATCATCAAAGAGTTCTTTGTTGATGTTTTGGAGTGATTTAGGCAGAGGTTTTACATTGGGTAAGACAGAAAAACACAAACCATGGGCGTGTCCTTTGGTGGGGTATGGGTCTTGTCCGAGTATGACTACCTTCACTTCTTTTAAAGGGGTAGTATT
>JALSSQ010000109.1 GCA_026984165.1 Sulfurovum sp. | reverse complement strand
CCGTTTGCTTTGGCTGGTGCAGCGATACTTGCAGGTATTACGATGGGTGTGGCACACATGAACTTCATTAATCCCGAGATAACCAACCTTGTACCTGTACTCAAGTCTTACTGGCTCATGATACACGTAGCAACGATTATCTCAGGTGATGGCTTCTTTGGGCTTGGCTCTATGCTTTCGTTGCTTGTGTTGATTTTATATATCTTTAGAGGCAAAGAGGGGCATGCCAATATTGACCGTTCTATCAAAGAGTTGACAAATCTCTCTGAAATGGGACTGATTATTGGGCTTATGCTTTTAACTGTCGGTAACTTCCTTGGGGGTGTTTGGGCAAATGAGTCTTGGGGACGCTACTGGGGTTGGGATAGTAAAGAGACCTGGGCAGCGGTGACTATCCTCATCTATGCCACAGTACTTCACTTACGCTTCATCCCAGCGTTGAAGTCTAATTTTGTCTTTAATGTGGCTGCTACATGGGCATATTTCTCTGTATTGATGACCTACTTTGGGGTAAACTACTACCTCTCAGGACTTCACTCATATGCAGCAGGAGATCCTGTACCTGTGCCACTATGGGTGCCTATTGGTGTGGCAGGACTCTTTGTGTTGACGCTTCTTGCAGCACGTAACCGTAAGCTCAAATAACCTTCTACTAAACCTCATAACTTTATGAGGTTTAGGTTTCTTATTAAGCCATTTTATATCTCAATATATTATAATATCATATACTAAACTATAGTATAGATTACACATTAAGGGAATAGAATGTTAAATGAATTTAAAGAGTTTCTTATTAAGGGAAATATGGTAGATATGGCGGTTGGTTTCATCTTTGGTGGAGCTTTTGCAACGGTAGTAAAATCTTTAGTGGCGAACGTAATAATGCCTCCAATAGGCTTGCTTATGGGTGGGGTTGATTTTTCTCAACTATTCATTGCACTTGACGGTAAAGAGTATGCGACTATGGAAGCACTCGATAAAGCAGCAGCACCTGCGATTAAATATGGTCAATTTATCAATGATATTATTTCATTTTTGATTTTAGGTTTTGTGATGTTTATGGGTATTAAAGCATACAATAAACTTAAAGCTGCAGAACCTGAAGAGGCACCAACAGAAAAAACATGTGGTGAGTGTGCCATGAGCATTCCAGTTGCTGCAAAAAAATGTGGACACTGTGGTAACACCAACGTATAGCCCTTTCTTTATAGTATAGGCGTTTTGCCTGTACTATATTATTATCTTCTTTATCGCTTCAGAACACACCGTTAACCCCACTGCACCAGTTACAGCTACGCATGAGCCTTTTTCTTTACACTTATCTTCTTCAGGTGAAAAAACGACTGTAAAATTTCTGTCAAATTTGGCACGTTTGAGTTCATTGCGTATTTTACGTGCGAGTGCATCACCATGGGTTTTCCAGATGGAGGTGACTTCTATTTTGCTGGCATCGTAGCGTTTGGCAGATCCTAGTGCCATGATGAGTTTTTTGTAGCACTTTTTGGCGACCTCTATTTTGACTTTGGTAGTGTCTGCTGCGTCTATGACTATATCATAAGGGTCAAAGTCAAACCCTGCTACCCATGCCATGTCCATACGTTGATTGATGGTTTTTACTTCAGGGTAAAGTTCCTGTAATCTTTCTACTTTTACCATCCCTACTGCTTCAGAGCCTATCTGTCTGTTTTGGTTGCTCTCATCATAGACATCAAAATCGAGTATGGTAATGTCAGACACACCAGAACGGTACAAGCAGTCTAAGGCATAAGAGCCTACACCACCCACACCGAGTATGAGTATTTTGGCATGTTGTAGCCTCTCAAAGTTCTCCTCTCCAAAGAGCATACGGCATCGCTGGTATCTCATGATGATACCTTGGTGTAAGAATGAAGAGTGAAGAGTGAAGGGTGAAGAGTGGGGGTAGGTATGGCTGGGTAATGCTTTTTTTGAATGTATAGCTTAGACATCGATCCACTCCTGCAGTTGGACAATCTCCTTATGTGCAGTCATATCGAGTGTGACTGGCGTGATAGAAACATAACCATCATTGACTGCTTCAAAGTCTGTGGTGTGTCCTTTGGTGTCCATCCATCCGAGTTCTGGCAAGCCTATCCAGTAGTACTCTTTGCCACGTGGGTTATAGTGTACTTCAGCATTGTGGGCATAGAGTCTGTTTCCTGCACGTGTGACTTTAAAGCCTTTGCATTGTTTGGAGGGTATAGGAGGAATGTTTACATTTAAAAATTTTCGTTCAGGAAGTGGGAAGTTATTGTCAAAAATCTTTTGGGTGAGGGTGACAATGCTCTCCTGTGCCAAGCCATAACCAAATGCATCAATGCTTTTGCCCTGCTCAGCATAGACTTGAGAGATGGCAATGGCAGGGATACCCTGAAGTACCGCTTCCATCGCAGCAGAGGCAGTACCAGAGTAGGTAATGTCTTCTCCCATATTTGAGCCTATGTTAATACCAGAGATGACAAGGTCTGGTCTTTTTTCTTTGGAAAAGAGCTTGTTTAGTGCAAGAAAGATGCAGTCAGAAGGTGTGCCGTCATCGAGCTTATAAAACCCTTTTTCTATCTCTATAAAATGCAGTGGACGCGTAAGCGTAAGCGAGTGTCCACAGGCAGACTTTTCGGTACTGGGTGCGACCACTGTGACTTTGGCTATGGGTTTAAGTGCCTCTATAAGCGCCAAGAGCCCTTTGGACTCATAGCCGTCATCATTGGTGATGAGGATGTGTTTCATGATGGGTGTACTCTTTGTTGTTAGATGTGATATTATAGCCAATAAATCTTGTGCTATAATCTTTTCTATGGCTTATGTAAAACAAAAATCACCCACAACCAGAATACTTGCGATTACCAAGCGACTCTATGCATTGGAAAACCTTCAAAGTTCCAAACTTTCAGAGGAGTATGGTGTAAGTACACGCACTATACATAGAGATATGCTTCTTATCGCTAAGACCATTCCGCTGATTAACCATTTTGGGAAGTGGAAGTTAGATGTGGAAGCGTTAGAGAGTCATGATGCATCATTTCATAAGGCACTACTCTTCTCTTTTGCACAAAATATGGAGATAGAGATCGCCTGTTTAGATAAATCCAATGTCACCAAAGAAAAGATCGCTTTTGCGATAGAGTACAAGCATCTACCCAAAAAACTAGGAGAGCAGATACTTCATGCCTTGCAAGATGAAAAACGATGTACCTTTGTGTATGAAAAAAAAGAGGGTAAAAGCACAAGAGAGATAGACCCCATCAAAATTTACACCGAAAACGGACGCTGGTATGTTGTAGCTAGAGACTACAAAGATGACAAAGTAAAATACTTCAACCTCCAAAAGATCAAACATTTTAAAATCACCCAAAACCCTACCACACTCACACC